>JAAXJP010000275.1 GCA_012269805.1 Rubrivirga sp. | reverse complement strand
GCTCTGGATGGGCGCCTTCGGCTTCGCCGACGACTACATCAAGGTGGTCAAGAAGAACAAGGAGGGCATCGCGCCGAAGGTGAAGCTGGCCGGCCAGCTCTCGCTGGGCGTGCTCGTGGCCCTGTTCATCGTGTTCGTGCTGCCGGACGACGGCCACTCCGACACGTTCGCGAGCCTCCCGTTCATCCCCGACGGCGGGTTCGACTACGACTTCCTCTCGCCGCTCGTCGGCGCCGAGGTGGGGTGGCTCGTCTACATCCCGGTCGTCACGTTCATCCTGACCGGCGTGTCGAACGCGGTCAACCTGACCGACGGCCTCGACGGCCTGACGGCGGGGACCGCGGCGTTCTCGACGCTCGCCCTCATCGGGATGACGTACATCACGGGGAATGCGAACCTGTCGGCGTTCGTCAACGACATCTACCTGCCGGGCACGGGCGAGCTCGTCATCTTTGGCGCGGCGCTGTCGGCGGCGTGCTTCGGGTTCCTGTGGTACAACGGGCACCCGGCGCAGGTCTTCATGGGCGACACCGGCTCGCTCGCCCTCGGCGCGGCGATCGGCACGCTCGCGATCCTGATCAAGAAGGAGCTGTACCTCCCGGTCATCGGGGCGATTTTCTTCGCCGAGACGCTGAGCGTCATCATCCAGACCGTGTGGTTCAAGTACACGCGGAAGCGGTACGGCGAGGGCCGCCGCGTCTTCCGGATGGCGCCGCTGCACCACCACTACGAGGCGCTCGGGGTCCACGAGTCGAAGATCGTGATCCGGTTCTGGATCGTGACGGCGTTGCTCTCGATCCTGGCCATGTTCCTCTTCCGGATCCGATGAGCACGGCGACGCCCCTGCTCCCGCCGATCCGGCCCGAGGCGCTGCCCGGGGCGGGCCGCGCCGTGCCCACGGCTGAGGCGCTCCGCGACGCCGTGCGCGGCGCCCGCGTGACGGTCGTCGGCGGCGCCCGCTCGGGGCTGGCCGTCGCGCGCCTCCTCGCGCGGCGCGGCGCCGACGTGTTCCTCTCCGACCACAGCCCCGCCGAGGCGGGCGTGGCCGAGGGCCTGACGAAGAGCGGCGTCGCGAGCGAGTTCGGCGGCCACACGCCCCGCGCGCTCGACGCCGACTGGCTCGTCCTCAGCCCGGGCGTCCCGACGACGACGAACCTCGTCCAGTCGGCGCTGCGACAGAAGACGCCGGTCTACTCCGAGCTCGAGGTCGCGAGCTGGTTCTGCCGCGGGCCCATCGTGGCCGTGACCGGCTCGAACGGGAAGACGACGACGACCTCGCTCATCGCCCACGTCTGCGCCGTCGACGGCCGCAAGCACGTCGTCGCCGGCAACATCGGCTTCCCGCTCTCCGACTACGTCGACGACGTCGACGAGGACACGGTCGTGGTCCTCGAGGTGTCGTCGTTCCAACTCGACCACGTCGTCACGTTCCGCCCGCACGTCGCGGTGCTCTTGAACGTAACGCCGGACCACCTCGACCGCTACGACCACGACCTCGAGCGGTACGCGGCGGCCAAGTTCCGCCTGTTCGCCAACCTCCAGCCGTCCGACTGGCTGGTCTACAACCACGACGACGCCCGCGTCCGCGAGCACGTCCAGCACTGGTCCGCCGAGCGCGGGCTCGCCCCCGTCGCCTTCTCGGCCGACGGCGAGCCCTCGCCCGGCGCGTTCGTGCGCGACGGGCACCTCGTCCTGGACCTCCCCGCACTCGGCACCCGCCCCGACGGGCTCGGTGCGTCCCCCACCATGCTTAGATCCGAGGACCTCATGCCCACGTCCGACCTCGCGCTCCGCGGGCGCCACAACCTCTACAACTCGCTCGCCTCGGCCATTGTGGCCCGGGCCGTCGAGATCCGGAGCGACGTGGTCCGCGAGAGCCTCACGTCCTTCGAGGGCGTGCCGCACCGGCTCGAGACCGTCCGGACGGTCGGCGGCGTCCGGTTCGTCAACGACTCGAAGGCGACGAACGTCAACGCCGTCTGGTACGCGCTCGAGAGCTTCCCCGCGCCCGACGGCCCGCGCGTGGTCCTGATCGCGGGCGGGCGCGACAAGGGCAACGACTACGAGCCGCTCAAGCGCCTCGTCGCAGAGCGCGTCAAGGGGATCGTCGCGATCGGCGAGGGGGCCGAGGCCGTCGAGCAGGAGCTCGGGCCGCACACGGGCCGCGTCGCCCGCGCCGACTCGATGGAGGAGGCCATCCAGTACGCCCAGCTCATGGCCGAGGCCGGCGACACGGTCCTCCTCAGCCCGGCCTGCGCCTCGTTCGACATGTACGAGAACTACGAGGACCGCGGCGACACCTTCAAGCGCCTCGTCCACGCGCTCTAGCTCCCCCCGCCTCGACGCCGAGGCCGCCCCACCCACCACGCCCGATGG
>JAAXJP010000270.1:263-2377 GCA_012269805.1 Rubrivirga sp. | reverse complement strand
TCTTCATCCGCCCGCCCGACGCCTTAGTCTCGTAGGATCGTCAAACGGCGGAGGACGCGAAAGCCGAGATCGCCGCGCTGGAGGCCAACCTCGCCGACCTCGGGTAGCCCGTGGACCGGGTCGGGGCACGCGCCTGTCGCGTGTCCCGATTCGGTCCCGATCCGAGCGGCACCGACGAAACGGTCCGCCGCCCACGTTCTCCCGACTGTCCCCCCCTTCTCGCGACCATGTTGCGCACCGCCCTTCTCGCCGCCGTCCTCGTCCCGCTCGCGGGCTGCCCCGCGCCCGCCCAGGTCGACCCGGGCGGTGAACTCCCCAGCGGCCCGGTCTTCTCCGGCAGCGGCGAGCCGTCCGACCCGCCCGCCGAGTTCGAGGCCGCGCGCGAGCGCTGGGCCGACGCCGGCCTCGACGCCTACGCGATGACGCTCCAGCGGATCTGCTTTTGCCCGTCGCCCGACTACACCGGCCCGTTCGAGGTCGTCGTCCGGAACGGCGCCGTCGAGACCGTGACGCTCGACGGCGCGGCGGTCGACGCCGAGCGCGGCGAGACGGTCGCGGCCCTCTTCGACCTGGTCGCCGAGGCCTACGGGCAGGGCGCCGAGTCGATCGCGGTCGAGTACGACGCCGAGTGGGGCTACCCCACGAGCATCGGCATCGACTACAACACGCAGATGGCCGACGAGGAGATCGCCTACCGCGTGTCCGACCTCCGCCCGTCCGACCGATAGCCATGACCCGGTTCGTTTTCGCCGCCGCCCTCGCGCTCGCCGTCGCCGGGTGCGACTCTGTCGGCACCGAGGCCGGCGAGGTCGACCTCGACGCCCTGCTCGAGGTGGCCGACCAGGAGGCGCTGGAGGACGCCCGCGACCGCTGGCGGACCTCCGGCCCCGACGCGTACACGATGCGCTACGAGGTGATCTGTTTCTGCCCGCCGGTCACGGTCGAGGTGACCGTCGAGGACGGGCGGATCGTGGGCAGCGAGACGACCGGCGGACCGGCGCAGGCGCTCGACGTGGACGGCCTTTACCGGGTGGCGCTCGACGCGTATGCGGAGGGGGCGGCGTCGGTGAACGCTCGGGTCACGGAGCGCGGGCCGCCGGTCCTCGTCGACCTGTTCGTCGACTACAGCGAGGCGATCGCGGACGAGGAGGTCGGCTACCGCGTCGTCGCGTTCCGGGCTCGCTAGGCGCCTCATCGGCCATTCTTCAACCGATCCGAAGGCGCCCGACGCACCGGGGGAGCCGTTCGTCCCGTTCTTCGACCCGACTCCAGCCCCCGCCGCCGTGCCCCGTCTCCTCCTGCTCGCGCTCGTCGCCGTCCTCGCTGCCTGCGGTGGCTAGAGGCACGAGTACGACGTCGCCGACCTCCGCCTGCAGAGCGAGGGCGGCGACTACCCCACGCTCACGGGCGTCCTCGTCAACAGCGGCGCGACGCCGATCACCTCGGCCGACGTGTTCGTCACGCTCTACGACGACCAGAACCGGCCGCTCGACGACGTGCTCGTCCAGGTCCGCAACGTGGCGTCCGGCGACTCGGCGCGGTTCGAGCAGCGGCTCGACCTCCAGGCGGGCGCGGCCAAGCTGAAGTACGTCGGCGTCAACTGACGCCGCGAGTCAGGAAAGGGCTGACATCTGGCCCAGAGGCACCCCCGACGAGGGCCGGGCGTTGAGGAGGTCCCGAGCCCCCCGCCCATGACGCCCCGCGCCTACCTCTCCGTCCGCCCGCTCCCGTTCGGCCACACCGTGGCCCAGGCCGACGGGATCGACTGGATGAAGGCCGCGCTCCGGCGGGCGAACGAGTCGGGCGTGCTCCCGGACGTCGACCGGGCCGTCCGGTTCTACGACCTGCTCGCGCGGAAGTCGGCCGTCGAGACGCGCGTGACGGCGCTCGACGACTACACGCACCGAGACTGGGACCGGATGCGGCTCCACGTGCCGCCGGCGATGGGGGACGGGCAAGCCGGTCCCGAGCCGCCGGGCGTGTGGCACCAGGCGCCGCTCGAGCGCCGCATGGACCTGTTTGCCGAGACCGCCGAGGCCGTCGCCCGCGACGCCTTCGCCGCCGACGCCGAGCCGCCCGACGCCATCGTCCAGGTCTCGTGCACGGGCTACGAC
>JAAXJP010000270.1:0-253 GCA_012269805.1 Rubrivirga sp. | reverse complement strand
GGCTACGACAGCCCGAGCGCCGTCCAGCGCGTGGCCGTCGATCACGGGTGGGGCGAGCGGACGCGGATCCTGAGCGTCGGCCACATGGGCTGCTACGCCGCGCTCCCGGCCCTCGCCACCGCCGCCGACGTCGTCCGCGCCGAGTCCGCCCGCCTCGGTGTCGCGCCGGGCTCTGCCGACGAGGCGCCCGAGGCGGGCGCGCGGGCCGCCGTGTTGCTCGTCGAACTGTGCACGCTCCACCACCACCCAGCGA
>JAAXJP010000383.1 GCA_012269805.1 Rubrivirga sp. | reverse complement strand
CTCCTGGACCGAACGGCCGCGAGGACGGACGGCCCCCGCACGGGGGAAGTCGACCGCCGTTTCCAGGACCCGATCCCTCCCCGCGTCCACGTCGGCGCGGTCGTTCTTAACCCGCAAGTCTAGGGTGATGCCAACGCCCTCCCAGGAGACACCGTTGGCGTCCTTGAACTGGTTGACAGAGACCGTCACTTCCCAACCGTAGCGTCGGTGCCCAGGCAGCGCGCTCCTGACCACGCTCCCCGTTTCCCGGCGCCGAGTTCCGACCTCCCCTTGCGACTGGGCCTCCGGGCGCGTGGATCCACATCCGACCGGACGACCTCGTGGACGTCCACGTCGCACGCGCGGGCTCTCAGCCGACCGACCGGCGCGTACTGGGCACGTCGCGTCGAGCGGCGTGCCAGATCCGGGCGGAGGCCGACGCGGCGGGCTTATGAGCGACTGGAGTACGACCGGGTGGGGGGCGCCCCCCTTGACCCGTCGACGTGGGGTGTCCGCGCCTCGGCGCAGGGGCCGGTCGGCTGGGGGAACTCGCCCCGGGGAACTCGCCCGGGTGCCCCCCTCCCCCGGCCGGGGCGTAGGGGGACTCGCAGACGCAGGCAAACGGATCCGGGGACCTCGAGACAGAGCGCGGGCGGTTCCCGGAGGGCAGCGGTTTGAGCCGGACTGCTCCGCAAGAACGTGTGCCCACCTCCAGTCGAGGGGGCCTCGCCGGGCTGGCCCTCCCAGAGGGTGATCGACGTGGATGGGATGTGGAGAACTCAGGCGCGGCCATGCCAACGCCCCCCTTACCTTCACGGTCCGTTGACTCACCACGCAGCGAGTCCCCGCGCCGAGCCCCGGCTCCACGCGGGGCGCGAGAGGGAACACCGGTGATCTGACCTCGGGCCCACCGAGGCGGAGAGTCCGGGGCTGTGCCCGCAACTGTCAGCGACGCGTCGGCGGCCCCGACGACATCGGCGACCACTGGCCTCGGCCGGGAAGGGCGCGGATGAGGAGCCGCCTCCCCGGAGCCATCCGGGGCCGTCGTGAGCCAGGAGACCTGCTCGCCGCGTTGCTTTCCACCTCCGGGACCAGAGGGTCGGACTGCGACGGTGCCGTCGCCGGCCCCGCCCGCCTCGGCCCGACGCCGAGCCACCCTGGGGCCCTCGCCGCCGCTGTTTGCACGCCCGAACCCGCGCCAGGGGTCGGGCTTTTTTGTGCCCGTCCTCCAACGCGGGAGGCACCGTGGCCGGTGCCCCGTCTGTGTTCCGGTTCATCGACCCGGACCATGCAGACCACCTACACCCTCGGCGACCGCACGTTCGTCCTCGACGGCGACAAGGCCGAGGCCGCCCTCGCCGACAAGCGCGTCATCGGCGGGCGCGAGACGCTCGCCTTCAACCTCCTCCCCCTCCGGTACGCCTGGGCCTACGACCTGTACCGGACGATGAAGGCGAACCACTGGGAGCCCGAGGACATCCCCATGCACAAGGACGTCGCTCAGTGGCGGAGCGACGACCTGACGGACATCGACCGCTGGATCATCCGGATGGCGATGGGCTACTTCTCGGCGGCCGAGGGGATCGTCGGCGACAACATCCTCCACGTCGTCCGCGAGCTGGTCACGGCGAGCGAGCTCAAGCTCGTCTTGGGCCGGCACGCCCACGAGGAGAACATCCACGCCGACTCGCTCCTCTACATGATCTCGTCGCTCGGGATCAACCCGCACGAGTGCGAGGCCATGTTCGAGGACGTCGACACGATCCGCGAGAAGAACGCCTTCATCACGCGCGTCTCGCACGCGCTCCGCCGCGACCTCGACCTCACGGCGCTCGAGAACCAGCAGCTCCTCGCCAAGAACCTGTTCGTGTTCGGGCAGTGCATGGAGGGGACCCAGTTCTACGGGCTCTTCGGGATGGTGCTCAGCCTGTACCGCCAGGGCAAGTTCCCCGGGATCGGGCAGATGTTCCGGTACACGCTCCGCGACGAGTCGAACCACATCGAGGTGTTCCGGAAGCTTCTGTTGGAGCTCTGCACCGAGAATCCGGAGATCTGGTCCGACAGCTTCCGCGCCGAGCTGGCGGACCTCATGGCCGAGGCGGTCCGCCTCGAGGAGGCCTTCATCCGTGACTGCCTGCCGGTCGCCGGCGTGGGCTTGAGCGCCGACGAGTTCGTCGGCTACGTCCGCTACATCTCGAACCGGCGGATGAAGAGCCTCGGGCTCGCCCCGCTGTTCCCCGGCCAGAGGAACCCGCTCCCGTGGCTGGCCGAGCTCATGGACATCCAGAAGGAGCAGAACTTCTTCGAGGGCCGGGTCACGGAGTACCGGAAGGCCTCCGCTCTCGCGCCCGTCGACGACGACGAGCTCTGAGGCCGTGGTGGACGGCACACATCCGGGC
>JAAXJP010000688.1 GCA_012269805.1 Rubrivirga sp. | reverse complement strand
GTGTGCGGACGCGGTGAGGCGGGGGCGCGGGGGGCGGCCCCGCCCGCCCCGCCCGTGGCTAGCGGACCGCCATCAGCTCCATGCCGGCGAGGTGCTCGGCGACGTACTCCGTCAGCATCGTGAACAGGTGCCGGCGCGTGGTGCCGCCGTAGATCCCGTGGTTCCGGCCCGGGTAGATCATCAGGTCGAACTGCTTTCCCTCGGCCTGGAGCGCGTCGACCATCGCGAGCGTGTTCTGGACGTGGACGTTGTCGTCGGCGTCGCCGTGAACGATGAGGAGCTCCTGGTCGTCGGCGAGCCGCTCGGCGTAGGTCGTCGGGCTGCCGAGGTCGTACCCCTCGGGGTTCTTCTGCGGCGTCGAGAGGTAGCGCTCGGTGTAGATCGTGTCGTACTGCCGCCAACTCGTGACCGGGGCGACGGCCATCCCCATGTGGAAGGTCTCGGGGCCGTCGCCGTAGGTCATGGCGAGGAGCGAGAGGTAGCCACCGTAGCTCCACCCCCAGATCCCCACGCGGTCGGCGTCGACATAGCCTTGCTCGCCGAACCACTGGGCCGCGGCGATCTGGTCCTCGGCCTCGAGGATGCCGAGCCGGTTCTGCGTCGCCGTTTTGAACGCCTTGCCGCGGCCGCCCGTCCCCCGGTTGTCGACGCCGGCGACGAGGACGCCGTAGGTCTCAGCGAGGTAGTGGTGCCAGAGCCGCTCCGTCCCGCCCCACGAGTTCCGGACCTCCTGGCTGCCCGGCCCCCCGTAGGTGTGGATGAGGAGCGGGTACTGCCGGCTCGGGTCGAAGTCGCGCGGCTTGACGAGGTAGGCGTTGAGCGGCGTCCCGTCGGCGGCCGGGACCGTCATGAACTCGACGGCCGGGAGGTCGTAGCCCGCCAGCCGGTCGATGAGCGCGGCGTTGTCGACGAGCACGGTGATCTCCTCGCCGGTCGTCCGGTAGAGCGTCGTGGTGGCCGGGGTCGTGGACGTCGAGTAGGTGTCGACGAAGTAGTCGTAGTCGCGGCTGAGGTCGACGCCGTGCCAGCCGGCGCCGGTCGTGATCTTCTGGGGCGCGCCGCCGTCGAGCGGGACGCGGTAGAGGTGCCGCTCGATCGGGCTCTCGGCCGTCGTCGTGACGTAGGCCACGCCCTCTTCCTCGTCGACGCCGTGGAAGTCGGTCACGTCCCAGGCGCCCGACGTGATCTGGCGGACGAAGTCGCCGTCGTTCTCGTAGAGGTAGAGGTGGCCGTACCCGTCGCGGTCGCTCCGCCAGACGAAGTGGTCGCCGTCGTCGAGGTAGGTGATCGTGCCCGTCGAGAGGTCCGAGAAGCCGGTCTCGACCTCGATGTAGGAGTCGTTCTCCTCCTCCAGCACCTGGTCGACCGTGCCCGCCTCGGGGTCGCCGTAGAGGAGGTCGGCGTGGTTCTGGTCCCGGTTGAGGCGGAGCATCCACACGTCGGACGAGCCGTCGGCGAGGGCCGGCGTCCAGCCCATCGAGGCGATGTACTCGGTCTCGTCGCCGCCCTCGAACCACGTGTCGGTGTCGAAGAACGTCGTCTCGCCCGTCGCGACCTCGATCACGCCCACGCGGACCTCCGAGTTGGCCTCGCCGGCCTTCGGGTAGCGGAACGTCGTCGTCTCCGGGTAGAGCGTCCGGAAGTCGGTCATCGTGAAGTCCCGGGTGCCCGTCTCGTCGAGCTGGAAAAAGGCGATGTAGCGGCCGTCGGGGCTCCAGCGGAACCCGTCACGGAGGCCGAACTCCTCCTCGTAGACCCAGTCGAACGTCCCGTTGATGACGCCGCCGTCGGCCCCGTTCGTCGTGAGCGCGCGCTCCTGGCCCGTCGCGAGGTCGACCACGAACAGGTTCCGGTCACGGACGAACGCGACGTGCTCAGCCGCCGGGTCGAACTTGGCGAACATCTGGAAGCCGGCCGCCCGACTGGCGACCGGCGTCACCTCGCCGGTCTCGTTGTCGAGGACGTAGTAGTAGCCCTTCGTGTTGAGCCGCCAGACCCGCTCCGAGTCCGCGTAGAGGAGCGTCTTCGAACCGTCGGCGGAGCTCGCGTAGTCCTCGATCTCGAGGAGGCCGTCGCCGTCGGGCTTCTCGAGCTGGGAGCCATCGATGACCGTCCGCCGCTGGTCCGTCGTCAGGTCGAGTTCGACGAGGCTCGTCGCGCCGTCGTCGCCGGTGTCGACGTAGAGGAGCTTCGCCCCGGTCTCCGCCCACCGGCCGCCCTGGAAGCCGTCGCCGTAGAACTCGGGGCTGGCGAAGAGGGTCTCCAGCGTGAGCCGCTTCGGGGCGTCGGCCGGCTGCGCGCCGGCGAGCGGCGCGAGCACGAGAGCGAGGACGAGGAGCGGCGAGAAGCGGTGGCGCATGCTGGTGGGTGCGGTGGGGG
>JAAXJP010000320.1:2036-2383 GCA_012269805.1 Rubrivirga sp. | reverse complement strand
CGGTCTCCGTGGCACCGGCCCGCCACGCGCCGGCCCACGCCGCCTCGGGGTCGACGGCGACGAGGAGCCGGGCGGGCGAGAGCGCAGCGCGGGCGTGGATCCCGATGATGAGGCCCCCGTTCTCCGACGTTCGAGCGCGGACGAGCGCGTCGGCGAACGCCGTCGAGGCCCGCGAACCGTCCGGCCAGCGCGACCGTGTTGAGCGCGACCGGCGCGTGGCGGGCCGGTGCCACGGAGACCGGCGACGCGGCCGTCGACGCGCTCCTCGACCGCTACAACCTCTCGCTCTCGCGGTACATCGAGGGCCTCGACCTCGCCGTCCTCCACTCGCCGGTCGCGCTCAACAC
>JAAXJP010000320.1:0-2026 GCA_012269805.1 Rubrivirga sp. | reverse complement strand
AGGACCGTGGCGTCGGCGGCGTAGGCCGCCTCTTCATCAGGCGACAGGGCCGGGGGGCCCGGCGCGACGGGCGCGGCGACGTCGCACCCGACGAGCAGGGCGAGGGCGAACAGGCAGAGGGCGGAGCGCATCGGGGATCCGAGAAAGGCGAGTGTCAGAACGTGCCCCAACCCGACGGTCGTGTCAAGTCCACATCGCCTTCCCCAGCCGCGTCCCTGCCGACGCCGAGGCGGGCCGGGCTACATGTTGCGCCGGTACTGCCCGCCGACCTCGAAGAGGGCGCCCGTGATCTGCCCGAGCGACGCCACGCGGACCGTGTCGAGGAGCGCCTCGAACGTGTTGCCGCCCTCTCGGGCCGTCCGCTGGAGCGCGGCCAGCGCCGCGGGCGCCTCCGCCTCGTGTCGCCGGTGGAACCGGTCGAGCCCGTCGAGCTGGCGCTGCTTCTCCTCCTCGGTCCCGCGCATCAGCTCGACCTCCGTCGTCGCCTCCTCCCCCTCCGGCGGGAGGAACGTGTTCACGCCGACGACCGGGAGCTCGCCGGTGTGCTTCCGGTGCTCGTAGAGCATCGACTCCTCCTGGATCTTGCCGCGCTGGTACATCGACTCCATCGCGCCGAGGACGCCGCCGCGGTCGCTGATCCGCTCGAACTCCATCAAGACGGCCTCCTCCACGAGGTCCGTCAGCTCGTCGATGATGTAGGCGCCCTGGATCGGGTTCTCGTTCTGGGCCAGCCCGAGCTCGCGGTTGATGATGAGCTGGATCGCCATGGCCCGGCGGACGCTCTCCTCCGTCGGCGTCGTGATCGCTTCGTCGTAGGCGTTGGTGTGCAACGAGTTGCAGTTGTCGTAGATGGCGAGGAGTGCCTGGAGCGTCGTCCGGATGTCGTTGAACTGGATCTCCTGCGCGTGCAGCGACCGGCCGGACGTCTGGACGTGGTACTTCAGCTTCTGGGACCGCTCCGACGCGCCGTAGAGCTCGCGCATGGCGACCGACCAGATCCGCCGGGCCACGCGGCCGATCACGGCGTACTCGGCGTCCATCCCGTTCGAGAAGAAGAACGAGAGGTTCGGGGCGAACGCGTCGACGTCCATCCCGCGCGCGCGGTAGGCCTCGACGTAGGTGAACCCGTTGGCGAGCGTGAACGCGAGCTGCGAGATCGGGTTGGCGCCCGCCTCGGCGATGTGGTAGCCCGAGATCGAGACCGAGTAGAAGTTGCGGACGCCCTCCTCGATAAACGCCTCCTGCACGTCGGCCATGCAGCGGAGCGAGAACTCGGTCGAGAAGATGCAGGTGTTCTGGGCCTGGTCCTCCTTGAGGATGTCGGCCTGGACGGTCCCGCGGACGCTCGTCAGCGCCTTCGCACGAATCTCCTGGTACTCGTCCTCCGAGAGCAGGCCCCACGTCACGAGCTCGGCACCCGACGTCCCGAGCAGGCCGAGGCCGGTCCCGTCGTGCCCCTCGGGGAGGCCCGCCTCGGCGCCGAGGTCGGAGGAGTCGGCGAGGTACGGGATGTAGCGGGGGCGGTCGTCGCCGAGCTCGTCGGCGATCCGGGCCTCGGCCTCGTCCCAGCGGCCCTCGGCCTTGAGGAACGCCTCGACCTGCTGGTCGATGGCCGTGTTCATGAACATGGCCAGGATGGCCGGCGCCGGGCCGTTGATCGTCATCGAGACGCTCGTCGTCGGCGCGCAGAGGTCGAAGCCGGAGTACAGCTTCTTCATGTCGTCGAGCGTCGCGATGCTCACGCCGGACGTGCCCACCTTGCCGTAGATGTCGGGGCGCGGGTCGGGGTCGCGGCCGTAGAGCGTGACGCTGTCGAACGCCGTCGAGAGCCGCTTGGCGGGCATCCCGAGGCTGACGAGGTGGAACCGCTTGTTCGTCCGCTCCGGCGTCCCCTCGCCGGCGAACATCCGGGTCGGGTCCTCGCCCTCGCGCTTGAGCGGGAAGACGCCGGCCGTAAAGGGGAAGTGGCCCGGCAGGTTCTCCAGCAGCGCGTAGCGGAGCCGCTCGCCGGGGTCCTCGGTGCGCG
>JAAXJP010000729.1 GCA_012269805.1 Rubrivirga sp. | reverse complement strand
GCCAGGAGCGGGATCGAGTCGTTGACGACGAACCAGTACTCGAACTGGACGAACTCGGAGCCGCCGTAGCCGTGGCGCTCGCGGGCGTCGCCGTTCCGCGTCGGGTCGCCGAAGGCGGCCTGGAGGCGGCCGCGCAACAGGTCCGTCCGCGCCGTGTCGACGAGGAGCCGCGGGCCGGGGACGGCCGCCTGCCAGTACGTCTCGCCGAACTGCTCGACAAAGCTCTGCTGCGCCCCCGGCTCCACCTTCCGCCACCGGAGCGAGGCGAGCTGGGCGACGCGGATGAGGCTGTCGGCCTTGGCGTTCTCGGCGCGGAGGACGCTGTCGCGCGCGGCCTGCCGGGCGGCCTCGACGGCGAGGTACGCCCGCGTCCCCCGGTCGACCTCGCCGAGCGGCGCGAGCGGCTTCGCCTCGAGTCGCGGCCCGCGCTCGGCCACGACCTCGGCGGCCCGCGCCACCCTCCGCTGCTCCTGGAGCAACTGGACGACGTTCTGCGCCTGCGGCGCGGCCGCGAGAGGGACCAGCGACAGGACGAAAGGAAGCACCGCTCGTCGGACCGCCTGCGCGATCCGTCGAGCCCCGTCCTCCTGTCGCCTGCGCCGTGCCGCGTGCCCGCTCATTCCATCGAGAGGACGGCGAGGAACGCCTCCTGGGGCACCTCGACCGCGCCGACCTGCTTCATTCGCTTTTTCCCCTCCTTCTGCTTCTCGAGCAGCTTCCGCTTCCGGGAGATGTCGCCGCCGTAGCACTTCGCGGTCACGTCCTTGCGGAGCGCCTTGACCGTCTCGCGCGCGATGACCTTGTTGCCGATGGCCGCCTGGATGGCGACGTCGAACAGCTGGCGCGGGATGAGCTCGCGGAGCTTCTGCGACAGCTTCCGGCCCATGTCGTACGCCTTCTCGCGGTGGACGATGGTCGAGAGCGCGTCGACCGTGTCGCCGTTGAGCATGACGTCGAGCTTGACCAGCTTCGAGGCCCGCTCGTCGATGAACTCGTAGTCGAACGAGGCGTAGCCGCGGCTCAGCGACTTCAGCTTGTCGTAGAAGTCGAAGACGATCTCGGCGAGCGGCAGCTCGTACTTCAGGTTGACGCGGTCGGTCGTGAGGTACTCCTGCGTGACGTAGGTCCCGCGGCGGTCCTGGCAGAGCTGCATCAGCGCCCCGACGTACTCGGTCGGCGTGATGATCTCGGCCTTGACGTAGGGCTCGCGGATCTCCTTGATCGAGCCCGGGTCCGGCATGTCGGACGGGTTCTCGACCTCGATCTCGGCGTCGTCGGTGAGCTCGACGGTGTAGCGCACGTTCGGCATCGTGGTCACGATGTCGAGCCCGAACTCGCGGTCGAGCCGCTCCTGCACGACCTCCATGTGGAGCATCCCCAGGAACCCGACGCGGAACCCGAACCCGAGCGCGGCGCTCGTCTCGGGCTCGTACGTGAGCGCGGCGTCGTTGAGCTGGAGCTTTTCGAGGGCGGCGCGGAGGTCCTCGAAGTCGCCGGAGTCCGTCGGGTAGATGCCCGAGAACACCATCGGCTTGACGTCGCGGTAGCCGGGGAGCTGCTCCGTCGCCCCCCCCCGCTGGTGGGTCACGGTGTCGCCCACGCGGGTGTCGGCCACGTCCTTGACCGAGCCGATGAGGTAGCCGACCTCGCCGGGCCCGAGCTCCTGGACGGGGGCCATCTTGAGCTTGAGGTGCCCGATCTCCTCGGCGTTGTAGCGGGCGTCGGTGGCCATGAACTCGATGGCGTCGCCCTTTTTCAGCGTCCCCTCCTTGACGCGGACGTAGACCACGGAGCCCCGGTACGTGTCGAACGTCGAGTCGAAGATGAGCGCCTGGAGCGGGGCCTCGGGGTCGCCGGTCGGCGGCGGCACGCGCTCGACGATCCGCTCGAGCACCTTGTCGACGCCCACGCCGGTCTTGGCGCTCACGTGGAGGACGTCGTCGGGGTCGCCGCCGATGAGGTCGGTGATCGACTGGGCCACGAGCTCCGGCTGCGCGCTCGGCAGGTCCACCTTGTTGAGGACCGGGATGATCTCGAGGTCCTGGCCGATCGCCATGTAGAGGTTCGAGATCGTCTGCGCCTCGATCCCCTGCGCCGCGTCGACGACGAGGATCGCGCCCTCGCAGGCGTTGAGGGCCCGCGAGACCTCGTACGTGAAGTCGACGTGGCCCGGCGTGTCGATGAGGTTGAGCACGTACTGGCCGCCGTCCGGGGCCTTGTAGCCCATCCGGATCGCGTGGCTCTTGATCGTGATGCCACGCTCGCGCTCGAGGTCCATCGAGTCGAGGACCTGCGCCTGCATCTCGCGCTGGGTGAGCGTGCCCGTGGCCTCGAGGAGCCGGTCGGCCAGGGTGGACTTCCCGTGGTCGATGTGGGCGATGATGCAG
>JAAXJP010000130.1 GCA_012269805.1 Rubrivirga sp. | reverse complement strand
AGCCGGTTCACATGGGTCGGCGGCGACCGGGGCGCGGCCGCGTTCGTCGGCGGGCCGATGCGGTTCGAGGTGCCCCTCACGTTCCGGGTAGAGCGGAGCGAGCGGGTCCGGATCAACCTCGAGGACACCGCCGGCGACCTCACGCTCGACTGGATCGCCGGGGTCGGCGATAGCGTCGGCGGCCCGGTCCGGTTCGACGTGCCAACGACGTTCGACGTCGTCGACAGCCGCGACGTGAACATCGACTTCGAGGACCAGGGCGGCGACAACATCTTCACGTGGACCGTCGACGGGCCGGAGGCCGGTCCCACCGAGCTCACCAGTTCGGTCGCCGTACGGACCCCAGCGGAGTTCCGCGTGGTCGACAGCCGGGGGGTGAAGGTCAACAGCGAGGACTTCTTCGGCGACAACGTATTCGTGTGGACTGGCCCGTTCCCGTCAGGCGCCCGCCCCGGCCTAGACGGTTCCGTGTCGGCCTCGGCGTCGGCGACGTTCCAAGTAGAGGTCAGCGACGACGTAACCATCGACGCGGAGGACGTCTACGGCGACAACCTGTTCGCGTGGGAGCCCACCGGACTCGACCAAGCGTCGCCCCTCCCGCCGTCGGTCTACGAGGTCGTCGGGGCCGTGAGCCGCGACGTCGTGGAGAGCGACAGCGTGACGATCGAGTTCGCGAACTTGAACCGGGGCAACCGGTACCTCTGGGGGCCTCCCACGGGGGTCGATCGGTAAGAGGCCAAGCGTGGCCTGTGACGCCGATCGGCTTAACGGGGGTGAAGTACCGGAAGTGGAACGAAGTACCGGAGTGGACCTCGGAGCGGGTCGCGCGGTCTCGCCCGCCGCCTCTGCCCATCCCACCGCTGCAGGCCGACAGCACGCGTGCGCGTCCTGGCCTCGTCCGAACGCAGGCGCCTAGACCATCCGCCAGCCGTCAGCGTGCCGCGGCGGAGCGGTCCACTCTTCCCCCGCCTCGGCACCGAGGCGGAGGGAGTCAGCCGAACGCCGCCACCAGCCGCTCGCAGGCCTCCTCCAACACCGGCCGCTCCTTCGCGTAGCAGAACCGGAGGTGCCCGTCGCCGTCGGTCGGGTCGGCAAAGAACGACGGGCCGGGGACGCAGGCCACGCCGGCCGTCTCGATGAGGGTCGTGGTGGCCGTCCGGGCGTCCTCGAAGCCGGGCTGGCCGCGCCGCTCGCCGAGGCCGGCGAGGACGTAGTAGGCGCCCTCGGGCGGGTCGGCCTCGAAACCGCACGCGCGCAGGGCGTCGACCATGAGCGCGCGCTTGGACTCGTAGTCGGCCAGCATCTGCTCGTAGTAGGCGTCGGGCATTGGGAGCGCGGCGGCGAGGCCGTGCTGCAGCGGCGCCGGCGCGCAGATCGTCGTGAGGTCGTTGACGAGCCCGATCTTCTCCGCGACCGGCGGCGGGGCGACGGCGTACCCCAGCCGCCACCCCGTCATGTTGAACGTCTTCGAGAAGCCCGAGAGCGTGACGGTCCGCTCGTAGGCGCCGTCGAGCGAGGCCGGCGAGAGGTGGCGCCGGCCGTCGTAGACCATGTGCTCGTAGATCTCGTCGGTGAGGACCCAGAGGTCGTGCCGCTCGGCGATCTCGTAGAGCGCGCGGAGCTCGCCCTCGTCCCACACCTTGCCCGACGGGTTGGCGGGCGTGCACACGAGGACCGCCGTCGTCCGGTCGGTGACCGCGTCCGCGAGCCGGTCGGCCTCGAACTGCCAGCGGCCCTCGGTCTTGGCGAGCGGGACGGCGACCGGCTCGACGCCCTGGAGCCGGAGGATGCCCGCGTGGTAGCCGTAGAACGGCTCGAACAGGACCACCTCGTCGCCCGGCTCGAAGAGGGTGAGGACCGTGGCCAGGAACGCGCCCGTCGACCCGGTCGAGACGACTACCGACTCCGGCCCCTCGACGGGGATCCCGTTGAACGTCCGGGCCTTCTCGGCGATGGCCGCGCGGAGGTCGGGCGTCCCGTTGTAGGCCGTGTAGATCTGCGAGCCGTGCTGGAGCGCCTCGACGGTCGCCTCGACGATAGGCGCGGGCGTGGCGAGGTCGCAGATCCCCTGCCCCAGGTTGATCCCGTCGACGCGGTTGACCTCGAACGTGACGGCCCGGATGTCGGACTGGCGGAGGGCGTCGGTGCGGGCGGCGAAGGGCTTCATTGGGTCGGCGAGGGCGGGACCCAAGCTAGCGGCACTTCCGGCCCTCCTCCGCGGCGTGGCGACCCGTCTCACTCGCGGTCGCGCCACAACCACGTCCATTCGGAGCAGGAGAGCTCGCCGTCGAACTCGCAGGTGATGAGGCCGGGCGTGGTCGGGAAGTTCATTGCGTCGTCGTCTCCATTCCGCAGCATGTGGAAGTAGACCGCGCCCTCTCGCACGAAC
>JAAXJP010000628.1 GCA_012269805.1 Rubrivirga sp. | reverse complement strand
GCATGGGGCTGGGCGTTGCGCGGTGACGAGTCGACGGTTTCGGGTTCCCCGATCCGCCTCGTGGACGCCCGCTACGTCGCGTACGTTCTCCGACCCCACGTGCCGCTCCGTGTCGCGCGTCCTCGTCCTTCTCGCTCTGGTCCTCGCTGCCTGCGACGCCGGCCCCATCGACTCGGCCGCGCTCGCCGACGTCCCGCTCACGCCCGGCATCTCGCTCGTCGAGGTCGAGGGCGACGACGGGCCGGTCCGTTTCACGCTCTCGGTGCCCGACGGGCTGGCGGAGGGCCCCCGCGTGCCGCTCGTGGTGGCGCTCCACTGGTCGGGTGCAGTGACGCCGTTTTACAGCGAGACCTTCCTCCGCGTCCTCGCCGAGCCCGGCCTCGCCCGCCTCGGGGCGATCGTCGTGGCCCCGGACCGGCCCGGTCGTGAGTGGGACTCCCCGGAGTCCGAAGCCCTCGTCCTGGCCCTCACCGAGGCGGCCGTCGCCGCGTGGCCCGTCGACCCCCGCCGCGTCGCGGTGACGGGGTACAGCCAGGGCGGCTTCGGCACGTGGAGCACGCTGGCGGCGGCGCCCGACCGGTTCTCGGCCGGCATCGCGATGGCGGCCTACCCCATCACCGACGGGGCCGGACGGCCGGTCTACGTCATCCACGGGACGGACGACGAGCTCTACGCGGCGTTCGATACCGAGCGGGCGGTGGAACGGCTCGCCTCCGCCGGCCACCCCGTCGTGTACGCCCCGGCCGAGGGGCTGACCCACCCGGAGCCGGCGGCGTACGTCCCGGCCCTCCAAGAGGCCGCGCGCTGGCTCGCCGACGACGTGTGGTGACTCCGCCCGCCTCGGCCCCGAGGCGGACGGGGCTAGAGGCTCGCGAGGTGCTGGTGGACGAACGCGACGGCGACGGACCCCTCGCCGACGGCGCTCGCGACGCGCTTGACCGACTCGTGGCGGACGTCGCCGGCCACGAACACGCCGGGCACGCTCGACTCGAGGAGGAACGGGGCGCGCTCGAGCGGCCACCCGTCGAGGTCGCCGTCGCGGAGGTCCGGGCCGGTCCGGACGAACCCGCGCTCGTCGCGGGCGACGGACGCCGGCAGCCAGTCGGTGTGCGGCGCCGCGCCGATGAACACGAAGAGGTAGCTGCTGTCCAGCGCCTCCGTCACGCCCGTCTCGCGGTCGACGAGGCACACGCGCTGGAGGTGGCCGTCGCCCTCGCACGACTCGACCTCGGTGTTGAGGCGGACGTCGACCTTGGGGTGCGCCTCGATCCGGTCGACGAGGTACTGGCTCATGCTCTTGGCGAGGTCGTCGCCACGAACGAGCATGGTCACCTGGTCGGCGTAGTCGGCAAAGTGGAGGGCGCCCTGGCCGGCCGAGTTGCCGGCCCCGACGACGAGGACGTGCTGGCCCTCGCAGCCCATCGCCTCGGTCATGGCCGCGCCGTAGTACACGCCGCGGCCTTCGAACTCGGGCGCCCCGTCCGCGGGCAGCTTCCGCCAGTCGACGCCGGTCGCGAGCATGAGCGCGGCGCACGAGAGCTCGCGGCCGTCGGCCATCTCGAGGATCTTGTACGGGCCGTCGTGGCGGAGCGCCGTGACCTCGACCGGCGCCAGGATCTCGACGCCGAACCGCTCGGCCTGGGCCACGCCGCGTCGCGCGAGGTCGGCCCCGGAGAGCCCGGCGGGGAAGCCGAGGTAGTTCTCGATCCGGGACGACGTGCCGGCCTGCCCGCCCGGCGCCTCGCGCTCGAGGAGCACGGTCTTGAGCCCCTCGCTCGCCCCGTACACCGCCGACGCGAGCCCCGCCGGCCCGCCGCCGACGATGGCGAGGTCGTAGAACGCCCGCTCGGCCTCCTGGCGCAGCCCGATCCGCGCCGCGAGGTCCCGCGCCGACGGGGCTTCCAGCCGGTCGCCGCCCTCGAGGATCACGAGCGGGAGCTCGGCCTCGGCCGCCTCGGCGCGAGCGGCCTCGTCGCGCTCGACGTCCTCGAACCGGTACGGCACGTTGTTGCGCGAGAGGAAGTCGCGGAGCCGGTGGCCGTCGGCGCTCCAGCGGTCGGCGAGGAGGCGGAGGCCGCCGTAGCCGGGCCGGTGGTTCGCCTTCCAGTCGGCGAGGAGGTCGTCGAGGGTCGGGTAGAGCTTGGCCTCGGGCGGGTCCCAGGGCTTGAGGAGGTAGTAGTCGACGCGGCTGTCGTTGATGGCCGAGATGGCCGCGTCGGTGTCGGCGTAGGCCGTGAGGAGGACGCGCTTGGCGGTCGGGACCGCGGCGGCCACCTCGCTCAGGAGCGTCACGCCGTCCATCCCCGGCATCCGCTGGTCGGAGAGGACGAGGGCCACGGGCTCGCCGCGCTCGGCCAGCTGGCGGACGGCGTCGAGCGCCTCCGGGCCCGACT
>JAAXJP010000458.1:1851-2400 GCA_012269805.1 Rubrivirga sp. | reverse complement strand
CGGGTCTCCCCGAACGGCTTCGCCAGCGCGAACGCGGCGGCCCGGAGCGGGCGGTCCGAGACCGCCCGCGGGCGGGCGAAGGCGTCCGGCGGCGCGGCGGGCGGACCCGTGCGTCCGGCGCGGACGAGGGGGGAGAGGGGGGGCGTCGGCATGAGGTAGGGGATCGGCCGGTGCTCCCGCAAGGACCGGGCCAGACGCCCTCCCGGCCGGCACCCCGGCCGGCGCTACTGGAGCACGTACTGCGTAAAGTAGATCCGCGAGACCGGCCCCTCCTCGCCGAGCATCTCGTTGAACCGGTCGAGGATCTGGGTCTTCAGCGAGTCCCGCTTTGTGATGTCGGTGAGGGTCTCGACCGACTGCTCGCTCAGCAGCCCGATCACCGCGTCGATGGCGGCCGGCCGGAGCACGTCGAGGCGGCCCAGCGTCTTCGCGTCCTCGGCCTCGACGCCCACCTTCACCATGAGGTACCGCCGCCCGTCGGTCCCGCGCGGGTTGACGACGATCCCGTCGAGCTCGGTGAACTCGCCGTATTCGACGGGCGGGGCCGCG
>JAAXJP010000458.1:0-1841 GCA_012269805.1 Rubrivirga sp. | reverse complement strand
GCCGGCGCGGTGCCGAGCACGCCGGCCAGCGGGCCGAACTGCGTCAGGCCGAAGGTCGCGGCGACGCCCACCACGAGCGCCAGGATCGGGACGAGAGGCCCCTTCTTCTTGGGGGCGTCGTCGGTGTCAGCGGAGGCCATGGGGCAGGGACGGTTGGGCGCCCGCGACGGGGTCGTCGGGCGACGTGCGGAAAAGGACGGTGATGCGGCGGTTGAGCGCCCGGTTCTCGGGCGAGTCGTTGTCGACGCGTGGGCGGAACTCGCCGTAGCCCACGGCGATGTAGCGGTCGGGCGCGAGCGCGCCGGACTCGTCCGACAGAAAGCGGACGACGGCGGCCGCGCGGGCGGCCGAGAGCTCCCAGTTCGAGGGGTAGGCCGGCGTCGAGATGGGGACGTCGTCCGTGTGGCCCTCCACCTCGACGGCCATCGACGCACTGATCGCCTCGGCGATGCCGCGGAGCACCTCGCGGGCCGTCTCATCGAGCGCCACCGAGCCGGGTGCGAAGGCGATCTCGTCGAGCAGCGTCACCCGGATCCCCCGCTCGGTGAGGTCGACGCTGACCGACGCCGCGAGGCCCTTTTCTTGGATCTCCCGGGCGATGCTCTCGAACACCTCGGCTTGCTCGCGGGAGTCCTGCTGGCTCGCGATGCCCATGATCCCGGGCATCAGCCCCTCCTGCTCCATGAGTCCGCGGCGCCCAGTAAAGTAGCTCAGGGCCTCCTCAAACTTTTTGACCTCGACCGACGACATCGCCACGAGCATCACGAAGAAGGTCAGGAGCAGCGTCATCATGTCGCTGAACGTCGCCATCCAGAACGGCGCCGTCGGTTCTTCCTCTTCCTGAAGGGGCGGGGCGCCCAGGTCCATGAGGTCCATGGCGGCGGGGGCTAGGCGGCCTTGCGGAGCGGGGTCGGCTCGGCGCCGCCGGCTGGGACGCCGGTGTAGCGGCTGAGCTGCTGGGCCAGCGTGCCGGGGGCCTCCCCGGTCAGGATGGCATGGGCCCCGACGCGGATCATCTCGTGGGCCTTGACCTGGGCCGCGACCTGGGCCTGGACCTTCCCGGCCATCGGCAGGAAGACGAGGTTGGCCAGGAGAGCCCCCCAGAACGTCGTGATCATGGCGACGGCCATGGCCGGGCCGATGGCCGCGGGGTCGTTGAGGTTCTGGAGCATCTGGATGAGCCCGATCAGCGTGCCCACCATGCCGAAGGCCGGGGCGTACATCCCGGCCTTGTTGAACACCTTGACGAGGAGCCCGGGCCCGGCCACGGCCTCGGCCGCCTCCGTCCGGAGCACGGCCCCGGCCTTCATCGCCGGGACGCCGTCGACGGCCATCTCGATGGCCGAGCGGAGAATGGGGTCCTCGATCTCGTCGAGCCGGCCGTCGAGGGCGAGCGGGCCGTCGCGGCGGGCCGTCCGCGCGAAGTCCGTGATCTGGTCTGCCAAGGCGGCGTAGTCCGGCACCTGGAATCCCATGAACGCCTTCGTCAGCGGGACCGTCTGCTTGACCTCGTCGATCGTGAACGTGACGAGCAGCCCGCACACCGTCCCGCCCATCACGATCAGGAGCGACTTGGGGTCGAAGAACGTGGCGGCACCGTCGCCCATGGCGACGGTGCCGAAGATGAGGCCGAGGCCGGCGACGAGGCCGATGGGGGTGGACTTCTCCATGACGGGGGGTGTGTGGTCCCGTTCTCGATCCCCCCGGTCGCGCTTCAACCCCTTCCCGTTCGGGGGGCGCGGACGGAAACGGACGGTCCCGGACCGCCCGCGTGATTGAGCCGGCCCGCGCTCCTGACGAGCCGCCCAAACGCACGGCGGCCCCGGCGCCGCTCGCCCCGG
>JAAXJP010000112.1 GCA_012269805.1 Rubrivirga sp. | reverse complement strand
ACGTCGTCCTGATCGGGGCGATCCTGGCGAGCGTGGGCGTCGTGATGCTCGACAGCGTCGAGTCGGTCCAGATCGATTACTTCCGGGCGTTCTACATCGCGGAGTGGTTCTTTACCCTCCTGTTTACGGCCGAGTACCTCCTCCGGCTGTGGGTCGTCCGCCGGCCGGCGCGGTACGCGCTCAGCTTCTTCGGGCTCGTCGATCTGGTCTCGATCCTGCCCACGTACGTGAGCCTGTTCGTGCCCGGCGCGCAGGTTCTGCTGTCGGTCCGGATCCTCCGCGTCCTCCGGATCTTCCGGGTCCTCAAACTGGCGAACTACCTCGACGAGGCGAACACGCTCGGGCGGGCGCTCGCGGCGAGCCGGCGGAAGATCTTGGTGTTCATCTTCGTCGTCCTCACGCTCGTGACCGTGATGGGGTCGATGATGTACCTCGTCGAGGGCGGCGAGAACGGGTTCGACTCGATCCCGCGGAGCGTCTACTGGGCCGTCGTGACGGTCACGACGGTCGGCTACGGCGACATCTCGCCGGTCACGCCACTGGGGCAGGCCCTCGCGCTGCTGCTCATGATCATGGGCTACGGCATCATCGCCGTGCCGACGGGCATCGTGACGGTCGAGCTCAACCGGGACCGCGAGCGGCGCCGCTACGAGGAGTGCCCACGGTGCCACCTCCGGGAGCACGTCGCCGACGCGAACTACTGCCGGCAGTGCGGCGAGCACCTTCACCGCGGACCCGACTCGGCCGCCTCAGCCGGAACGGCTCCGACGCAGGGCTCCACGCCTGCCGAGCGCTGACGCCGCCCGCCTCGGCACCGAGGCGGACCGGCTCAGCAGTCCTGCTCCTTGCAGGGATCGTGGCCCCAGTTCATGAGCGAGTAGCGCCAATCGCTCTCGTTCACGTCGGACTCGGGACCCTGCGCCGTATGGCGCTTGATGTAGCCGACCACCTTCTGCATGTGGTCGAGGTCGCTCTCGGTCAAATCGTCCTTGTTCGCCCGCTTGATCTCGACGATCCGGCGGCCCGAGCGGTGGCCCGTCGACTCGCCCGAGTCCGAGTCGCCGACCGCCGTCGACTCATCGGTCTCGAGCCACTCCTCGAGCTCTTTCGGCTGCATGTTGACGTGCTCGCGGAACGCGTCGTAGGTCTCCTGCCGGTCGTCGGTCCAATCCATGAGGGGCGAGGGGAGGTGCCCCCGCCCTACCGGACGCCCGGGGCCGCGTTCCGGGACGGCGCGGCGTTCGGGGCCTCCCCGACCGCGCGGCGCCCGGCGACCTCGTCCCGCCACGCCCGCGTGAGGTACGTGTAGTCGAGGGCCTCGGCTGCGTCTCCGAGGTCGCCGACGGCCTGGAAGCCGAGGTCGACGGGCGAGACGAACCGGCTCGGCGCGCTCGAGAAGTCGAGGACGCGCGCCCGACCCAGACCGTGCCGGTACTCGCCCCACAGCTGGCCGAGGACGCACGCCGACCCATCGGAGAGGTGGAGCGACCCCGGGTCAACGCGCGAGGCCCACCCGGGGTCGCGGTCGTCGAGGAGGGCGGCGCCGCGTGAGGCCCGGGCGCGGGCCGCGTCGAGGGTGAGGGCGGCGAGGCGGCGCGCGCGGCGGCGCTGGCGGAGGCGTCCGAGCATGACGGGGCAAGGTGCGGTGTGGGGAGTCTACGCCCCACCCCGTGGGATCGTGCCCGCCAGACACGCGCGGAGCGCCTCCAGGTCCACCTTCGCGTTGTGGCGCCGGTCGACCGGCAGCGCGTCGACGGCGACGACGGCGTCGATGCCGGCCCACGGCACGGCGGCGGCGAGCCCGTCGGGCGGGCTGCCCTCGACGGCAACGACGCGGCGGCCGTCGACCTCGAGGAACGCCGCGCGGACGCCCAGCCGCTCGCGGAGCGCGGCCTCGACCTGGAGCGGGTACACGACGCCCCCGCCGCGGCGCGACGCCGCGGCGCACCGGCCGAGGAGCCAGAGCCGGCCGTCGCCGTCGAGCCGCCCGGCGTCCCCCGTCCGGTGCCAGCGTCGGCCGGCGACGTCGACCTTCGTCTCGGCGTCCCCCTCCCCGTCGAGGTAGCCTGGCACCACGTGGTCGCCCGCGACGACGATCTCGCCGACGGCGCCCGGCCCGAGCGCCCGCGCCTCCCAGGCCGCCTCGGGAAAAGGGCCGACCGGCTCCCCCCACGCATCCGGCATCACGCGGAGGTCGACGACGCCGACCGGCACGCCGACCGGGAGCCCCTCCCCCGCCCCCACCCGTCGGCGGTCGGCCTCGGACGGCGCGGCGGCGTGGGCGATGGGCTCCGCCTCGGTCGACCCGTAGACGCCGACGGCCTCGCCCACGAGCGCGCCGAGGCGAGCGAGGAGGTCGGGAAAGACGGGCGCCCCGCCCGTGTCCGCGCGGCGGAGCCGGGCGAGCGTGTCCGCCTCGGCATGCTCGAGGAGCCGCTCGAAAAAGGCCGGACTGGCGACGCACCGCGTGACGCCTTCGTCCCGCATCTGGGCGAGCACGCGGCCCGCGTCGACGGCGCCGGGCCGGCGGAGTTCGGCGTCGGCGAGGACGGTCGTGACGCCGGAGGCGAGCGTGGCGAGGACGACGACGGGCAGCGTGGCGAGGTCGACGTCGCCCGGGCGGAGGTCGAGCGCGGCGGCGAGCGCGGCGTGCTGGGCAGCGAGGAGGCCGTGCGTCCGGACGGCCGCCTTCGGTCGCCCCGTCGTGCCGGACGTAAACGTGAGGAGGGCCGGCGCGTCGGGGCCGACGTCGGCGGCCGTCCCGGGCGGGCCACCCTCCCACCGCTCGGCGGCCGGCGCCCAGCCGCCGACCACGAACCGGGTCGGGATCCGGCGGACGCCCGGCACCAGCGCCCGCAGCAGGTGTGCCTTGGGCGTGCCGACGAACGCCGCGGGCCGCACCCGCGCGACCGCTTCCGCCAGCCGCCGGCGCCCCGCGCCGGGGTCGATGATCACGGCGACGGCCCCCGCTCGAAAAACGGCCGCCAGCACGGCGTAGAGCGCCGACGACACCGGGACGAGCACGAGCACCCGGTCACCCGGCCCGACGCCGGCGACCGTCAGCTGCCCCGCGCCCGCGGCCGACCGGCGGTCGAGGTCGGCGAACGAGGTCACGCGGCGCCCCCGCCCTCGGCCCTCGACGATCGCGGGGGCGTCCGGACGCGTCTCGGCCTGCGCCCGGAAGCGCTCGACGACGTTGTTCACAGCGACCGCCCGAGGAGGGCGTAGCGACGGATCGGCCGCCCGAGGTGCCGGCTGATCTTGACCGAGTCGTTCTCGGCGTGCATCAGCGCGTGGATGGCCGAGCGGTACCCCTTGGCGCGCGCGGCCTCCTGCACAGCGCGAACGAGCGCCCCGCCGAGCCCCCGCCCGCGCGTCTCGGGCGCGACCGCGAGCGTCTTCACGACCACCGTGTCGACGGCCTCGCCTCGCGCGGCCTGCGCGGCGTCCGGCACCGCCAGAACGACGCCGACGGGCCAGCCCTCCTGCTCCGCAACCAGCACGAGGTCGGGATCCACCTGCGCGAGGAGCGGCTGGTAGAGCGCCAGAAAGCGGTCGACGTCGAGCGGCGCGTAGTAGGGGTTCTCGGCGAACGCCTCGAGAAGGAGCGGGTGGAGCGCCCGCAGCTCGGCCTCGGCCACGTCGATCTGGAACGCGCGGATCGTGAGGAGGCCGTCCGCCAGTTCCTCCATCTCGGCGCCGAGGCGGGCGGACTCGTCCGGGAGCGCGTCGACGCGCGACGAGAGGTAGTGGTCGACCGGCCCGAACCCGGCGGCCTCGAACGCGCTGCCGACGACCGCCGGCGGCCACGGCTCGAGCGCGAACGGCAGCGCCGGCTCGCCCCCGTCCGGCGCCGGGTCCGTCACGACGCGATAGCCGAACCACGTCGACCCGTCGAGCGGGCCGACGACCCGGTCTACGCCCTCCGCCCTCAGCCGGTCGAGCGCCGCCGCCAGCAGCGCGGCCCCGTCCGCCTCGGTCGCCCAGTCGACGTGCCCGATCCTCCCGATGTAGGCGGTCTCGCCGCCGACGTGGAGCGGCTGGCGCCACCACAGCGCGCACGACGCAACGATGGCGCCGTCGCGGACGAGGCCCAGCGCGTCATCGGGCCGAGACAGCGTGGAGGCCGCCGGGACGGTCGCGCCGTCGAGGTCGGCGAGGGCGTGGACGCCGTCGGTCATGGGACGAGAAAGGCGAGGAGGCCGAGTGCGCTCAGCGGGCCGACGATGCTCGCGCGGTAGACGCGGCCCTCGAACTCAGTCGAGTCGCGGTCGATGGGCCCCTTCCAGCGCACGAGGATGAGCGCCGCCGCCGCCGTCACGACGAGCGCCAGCGCGACGTACGCCCCGGTGAGGAGCAGCGGGCGGAGCGGCGCCATCGTCCCGCCCGGGGCCGTGCCCGCAACGAGGTCCGCCCCGACCCGGAGCCACAGGACGAGGAGCACGGGCCCGACGGCCACGAGCGTCGCCCGCCACGCCGCGCGCCACGCGAGCTGGCGGGCCGTCCAGAGGGGCCGCGCGACCATCATCCGGTCGACCCCGAGAAAGGCGAACGTCGCGCCCCAGGCGAGCGCGTACGGGAACAGCAGGTCGAGGTCGAGCGCGCTCGCCGCGATCAGCCACAGGACGCCGACCGACGACACGCTGAACACGTTGTGCGCCGTGTGCGGCCGCCGCTCCGGGTCGTGCGGGAGCCCGTCGGCCTCGCGGGCCGCGGGCCAGACGCGGGCGTAGAGGAGGTACACGAGCGCGGGCGGGATGAGCCACGCCGTCCCGCCGAGCGCCCACACGAGGTACCCGATGAGGGCCGCCCCGAACACGCCGGCCCCGCCGACCGTCGTCTCGCGCCGGAGCACGGCCGCGACGCCGACCAAGAGGAGGAGCACCACGAAGTGGCCGGCGAGCAGCGTCGCCGGGAACGTCAGGAGGCGGACGAGCACGGCGTACGTCCCGAGCGGGACGAACAGGTTGTCGAGCCCGCCCCACGACACGGCCTCGACGATCGTCGCCAGCACGGCCACGATGGCCGAGATCCACAGCGCCTCCGCGCGGCCGACGGGCGTGAACAGGAGGAGCGGGACGTGGACGCAGAGGAACGCCACGAACGCGAACGCGACCGAGCCCTCAAGGCTCTTCTTCCCGTCGACCGTCGCGTACGGTGAGAGCCCGTGCCGCGCCCCCGCCAGCGCCGCCGCGGGGTCGGCCAGCCCGAGCATCAGGATCGCGATGGCGTAGAGGACCGGCGAGTCGGCCGTGAGGAGGTACAGCGCGCAGACGGCGACCGGGAAGCACACGTCGCCGACCGACTGGCGCCCGACCTCGTGGATCACGCCGCCCACGCCGTCGCGGAGCACGGGCACGAACCGGACGGCCAGCATCGCCCCGACCGCGAGCCCGGCCAGCAGGACCACCGGCCACGCCGCGTCGAACAGCCACGGGAGCGCGAGCATCACGGCGCTCATGGCCACGTGGAGCCCCTTCCGCGCGCCCTCGGGCGACAGCTTCCGCCGGAGCTGGGCCTGCCGCAGCGAGACGAGCGCGAGCCCGAGCGCGCCCATCACCGCCAGGATCGCCCCCCACGCGGGCAGCACGGCCGGGGTCGGGTCGCTCACCGGACCTCGTGGACGTGGAACGCCGTGTAGAACGGGGCCTTGTCGGTGGCGTGGAGCCGGTCCGCCAGCGCGTCGAGGCGGACCAGGCCGTCGAGCTGGGGGCCCGGCCGGCGGTCGGCGAGGACGCTCCAGTGGGCGAGGCGCGCCCCAGGTGCGCCCGCCTCGGCGACCCGGGCGAAGAGGGCGTCGGCCTGATCCGGGGGCAAGTACTCGAACACGTCCGACAGGTTGAACTGGGTGAACGGCGCGTCGGCCTCGGCGAGGGCGTAGTCGAGCGGGGCGAGGCGCCACGAGAGACGGTCGAGCCGGCCGCGGATCGCCTCGAAGTGCTCGGCGCGAAGGTAGCGTGGCAGCGCGTCGTCGTGCGTCCCGGTCAGGACCCACCGGAGGTACGGGTTCAGGGCCGGGTCGGTCGCCGTGACGGCCTCGCGGACGCGAGCCAGCAGTCGGTCGGCCGCGCTCCCCTCGACCTGCGAAAAGGCCGTCGGGTACCGCGCCCGCCCGAGAACGGCGCGCGATGTGGCGACGCGGAAGAGGAGCCGCCACCGCAGGGTGTCCCACTCCGCGTCGTACCAGGCCCGACGCGTCTCGGCACGCTCCGCGCCGTCGACAAGCTGGCCGACGCGTCTCCGCGAGTGCGCGAACGGGAGAATGCGCCGTCGGAACAATTGGAAAAAGCGCTCGAACGTCCCGCCCGTCCCGACGCCGGCGGCGATCACGTCCGGCCGCGCGTCCCAGACCCGGCGGGCGTCGCCGTCGAGCGCCGGGCGGCAGCGCCGGTAGAGATCCGCTCGCCGGCTACTGTCGCGCGAGCCGACGAGTTCGAGAATCTCGCCGTGCTCCAGCGTCCGGAACGCCGCGACGCGGAGGGCGAGGCACGCGATCTGCGCCGGGTTGAGGTCGACGGCGACGACCGCCGCCGGGTCGTCGGCGAGGAGCGCGAGCGCGTTGTCGCCCGCCGAGCAGATCGACAGCACGCGGTCGCCGGGGCCGACCGCCAGCGCCTCGGCGAGCACGTCGGCGTCCTCCCACACCTGCGCGTAGCGGATCGTGGCGTCGGTCATGGCTCCGGGATCGGCGGGACGTCGTCGACGAACAGGCCGACGCCGCGGGCGTGGACCGGCGCCGCGAGCCGGTCGAGAAGCCGGGCGAACGGGACGAGGGCGAGGTGGCCGAGCACGATCCGCCGGCTCAGCCCACGCGTCCCGCCGCCGGTCTGTCGGGCGTAGCGGGCGCCCCGCGCCGCCGACAGCCGGGCCGACTCGAGCAAGTGGACCGTGAGCGGGCGGAGCCGCCCGGTCGCTGTCGATCGCGCCCGCTCGTGGTCGATCCGCGCCGCCAGCGCGACGCCGGCCGTCTCGAGACTGTCGGACCACGCGATGTGGACGAGCGTGCTCATCGACACGCGGACAGGAGCCGTATCCGGCGCGGCCGCGCCGGGCCGGAAGGTGCCGGCGGGCGGCGCCTCGGACATCGGGACCAGCTCGGCGCGAAGGATCGGGACCGGATGGCGCCGCGCCTCGCGATCGAGGAGCCACGCGGCGGGGAGCAGCGCCCGCTCCGCGGCGACGAGGGCCCGCGAGAGGAGGTCCGCCCGGAGGCCGCCGCGGCGCCGGTAGCCGGCGCGGCGCGCGCGGTTGAGGCGGATCGCGTCCCGCAGGTGCTCGGTGAGGCCGGCGTCACTCATGGATCCGCTCGACTCGGCCCGTCGATCCGTCGAGGCGGACGCGGTCGCCGTCCCGCAGCCAACCGGTCGCGCCCGGGACGGCGACGGCGGCCGGGATCCCCAGCTCGCGCGCGACGATCGCCGAGTGCGACAAGAGGCTCCCCCGCTCGACCACGAGCCCGGCGCACGCCGGGAACAGCAGCACCCACCCCGGGTCGGTCCGCTCGGCGACGAGGATCGTCCCCGGCGCCAGCTCGACGCCCCGCGGGTCGCGGACGACGCGAGCCGTTCCCTCGCCCACGCCCGCGCAGCACCCGAGGCCCGTCCGCACGTCGCCCTCCGCCTCGACAACAGCGGGCACATCGGCCGTTAGCTCGGCCGTGGCGACCGGACCGCGCGTCGTGAACCGGTCCGGCAGCGCGGGGCCGTCGCGGAAGCCCTCGAACTCGGCCCGCCGGACGGCCACCAGGCCCCGCACGTCGCGCGTCGTCGCCGTCCCGCGGACGAGGCCCAGCAGCTCCTCGATCTCCAACCAGAAGACGTCGCGGGCGTCGTCGAGGCGGCCGGCCTCGGCGAGCCGCTCGCCCATGGCGAGGACGAGGCGGCGGGCGCGGCCGAACACACGCGTCCGCTCGAAGCGGAGGTTCTCGCGGTCGCGGACGCGGGCACGGGCGTGACGGAGCAGGACCTGGAAGACGCGCCGGCGGACCGGGTGGCCGCGGAGCGCTTCGCCAGCCCGCGCCTCCGCCTCCTCCCGCAGGCGGTCCGCATCGGCGCCGGGCTCGCGGGCGTCGCCGTCGGCGATCCGCCCCGCGCGGGCGCCGACGGAACGGAACAGCGGCGTCGGGTCGTCGGCGAGCGTCGGGCTCTCAAGCTTGAGCTCTTCGAGACAGCGGTCGCCGAACCGCGTCACGTAGTCCGTGACGGCCGCCGAGAGGCCGGGGCGCTCGGCAAGCCCCGCCTCGACCGCCTCGCGATCGCCGTGGAGGAGCGTCTCGACCCAGCCCAGGTCGTCGGCCGAGGCGCGCGCCAACGCCTCGACGCGGCGGGCGGGCTCGGCCGAGATCACGTCGCCGTCGCCGGCCAGCAGCCCGCCGAGGACGCCGGCGTCGAGCCACCGCTCGGCCGCGCGCTGGGTCAGCCCGAACCAGATCATGGCGAAAAAGTCGTTCACGAGCGGCGCGTCCCATTTTCGGAGGAGCGTCCGGTCGAGCGCGGCGTAGGCCTCGGCCAGCGCGTCGAGGCCGAGGCCGTCGGTCTCGGCGCCGTGCTCGCGGAGCGCGTTGTCGACGCGTCGGTAGAACGCGCGGCGCATCCGCGGCAACCGAACGTGGGCGACGACGAGGCCGATCACGGTCCGCCCGAGCGCGAGCGCGTCGGCGACCCGGCCGGTCGACGGCGGCTCGGGGCGGAGGGCGTCGGGGATCCCCTCGCGGACGCCCATCATCCCCTCCATCAGCCCGGCGTTGAGCCGGTAGCCGGGCAGCAGCGCCAGCACGCGGTACCACGAGCCGAGGTTGTAATACACCCGCCCGCGGACGAGGCCGATCATCTGCTCGAACGTCTCGGCTTCGGCCTCGACGCGCGCCTCGGGCACCTTCAGGATCCGGCAGAACTCGCGGTAGACGGCGGCGTAGGCGCGGCGCGCGAACGAGTACGTCAGCGGGGTCGTGACGCCGGCGTAGCTCTCGACGATGTTCGCGTTGTCCCACAGCCGGATCCGCCCGTCGGCCGGGGTCGGGAGCGTGGTGATCGGGCGCGACTGGAGAATCCACAACTCGCCGTCCGCGATGGCCCACTCGACGTCCTGCGGAGCGCCGAAGGCGCTGGCCGCGCGCCGCGTCAGATCCGCGACGCGGCGGGCGTCGGCGTCGGAGAGCACCGGGCCGGAGTCATCGACGGGCCCCCCGGCGACGCCCTCGCCCGCCTCGGCGTCGAACCGGTCCGCGACGGTCTGCGCGCCGGGCGTCCGGTCGAGGATCTCGCCGTCGCGACCGAGGCGGAGGGTCTCGGCCTCGGCGCGGCCGTCGACGACCGCGGAGCCGAGCCCCCACGCGGCCGAGATCACGACCGTGTCCGTGTCGCCGGTCACGGGGTCGGCGCTGAAGGCCACGCCCGACACGTCGGCGTCGACGACCGTCTGGACGAGGACGGCCGGCAGCCGGCCCGGCCCGTCGAGCCCCCGGGCCGCGCGGTAGGCCCGGACGCGCTCGCCGTCGCCCGACTGGCGCACGTCGCGCACGCGCTCGGCGACGCGGCCCGGCGGGACGAACAGGAACGAGTCGAGCGCTCCGGCGAAGGCGTGAGCGGCCCCGTCCTCGTCGGCCGCCGACGAGCGGACGGCCACGAACGGCGGGTGGGCCACCCGTTCGAGCGCGTCGGCGCCGGCGGCGTCCACGTCGTCGGCGGCGGGCGGGACGACCGCGCGGGGGGGCCCGGGGAAGCCGAGGTCGCGGCGG
>JAAXJP010000673.1 GCA_012269805.1 Rubrivirga sp. | reverse complement strand
CCCTCCCCCCGCTCGCCGACTGGCGCCCGACCGCCGACGCCGTCCACCTCTGGAGCCAGGTGCTCGGGAAAATCCGCCTCGACCGCATGCCATGGATCAACCACGCGTGGCACACGGCGCTGTACGTCTCCCCGCGCGGCCTCACGACCGGCCTCCTCCCCGAAGACGGCGTCGAGGTCGAGCTCGACGTGGTCGGCGAGCGGCTCCGCGTCCGGTCGGCCTCGGGCGACGAGCGGGGGTTCGCGCTCGGACCGATGTCCGTGGCCGCCTTCTATGGACAGACGCTCGACGCGCTCGCCGAGGCGGGCCTGGAGCCGTCGATCTGGCCCGAGCCGGTCGAGATCCCCGGCCCCGTCGTCCCGTTCCCCGACGACCACGAGGTCCGCCCGTACGACGCCGAGGCGGTGCGGGCGTTCTGGGGCGCGCTCCGCCAGGCTCACCGCGTGATGACGGCGTTCCGCGCCCGGTTCGTGGGGAAGGCCAGCCCGGTCCACTTTTTCTGGGGCGCCTTCGACCTCGCGGCGACGCGGTTCTCGGGACGGCCGGCGCCGCCCCACCCCGGCGGCGCCCCGAACCTCGCCGACTGGGTGATGCGGGAGGCCTACTCGCACGAGGTGTCGAGCGCCGGCCTCTGGCCGGGCGACCCGCTCGGCGAGGCCCACTTCTACGCCTACGCCTACCCCGAGTCGGACGGGTTCCGCACGCACCCCGTCGAGCCGGCCGCCGCGCGCTACGACGCCGACCTCGGCGAGTTCGTGCTGGCGTACGAGGCCGTCCGGACGGCCGACGACCCCGACGCGACGTTGCTCGCGTTTCTCCAGGCGACCTACGAGGCCGCGGCCGAGCATGCCGGCTGGGACCGCGCGGCGCTCGAGCGCGACCTCCCGCCGCCCCGGGGCCGATGAAGAGGGCGCCGCGACGAACGACCCCGGCCGTCCGCCCGTTCTGACGAGCCCTACCTTGGCCCCGTCCCCCCGCCGCATGATGCCTGCCGCGTCGCCCCGTTCGTCCGCTCTCCCCTGGCTGCTCGTGGCCGCGCTCGCCCTCGCGGCGCCCGCGTGCCAGCGCTCCGACGCCACGCCCGCGCCGGCCGATCCTGCCGGCCTCGACGTCGAGGCCGGCCCGGCCGACACGCTCGCCATCCCCGACACGACCGACGAGCGCCCGCCGCTGCCCGACGGGTTCGTGCGGCTGAGCGAGACGGCGCCCGAGATCGCGCTCGAGATCCGCTACGCCACGGCGTACAACTTCGTCGGCGAGCCGATCGACGCGTACCTCGCCCCGGAGTGCATCCTGACGGAGGAGGCCGCCGCGGCGCTCAAGGGCGCCGCGCGTGCCCTCGCCCGCGACGGCCTCGGGCTCAAGGTCTACGACTGCTACCGCCCGCAGACGGCCGTCAACCACTTCGCGCGGTGGACCGGGAGCACGGACGAGTCGATGAAGCAGGCCTTCTACCCGAACGAGCCGAAGGGCTCGCTCTTCTCACGCGGCTACATCGCGACCCGGAGCGGCCACAGCCGGGGCTCGACCGTCGATCTCACGCTCGTCCGCCTGCCCGTCGCGGCCTCGGTCCGGACCGACTTCCCGGACCCCGCCGACGGCCCGCTCCCCGCCTGCGACCGCCCGCTCTCCGGCCCGACGGGGCCCGACCTGCCGGGCGGCGGCCGGCTCCCCGAGGGCGACCTCGACATGGGCACGGCGTACGACTGCTTTAGCCCAGCCTCGGCGACCGACAGCCGGGAGGTCTCGGCCGAGGCCCGGCGCAACCGCCAGCGCCTCCGTGCGGCCCTGAGCGCGGCCGGGTTCCGCAACTACGCCCAGGAGTGGTGGCACTACACGCTCCGCGACGAGCCTCGCAGCACCCACTACGACTTCCCGGTCGAGTAGCGAGGGCGCCGGCCCGGTCCGCCTCGGTCCCGAGGCGGGCCTAGTCGATCGGCTCGGCCACGACGGCCAGCGCGACCGTCTCCGTGTCGAGGCACTCCGGGTCGCCCTGGCACGAGTCCGCCAGCACGTCGCCCTCGACGTACTCGATCTGCACGCGGCGGTCGATGATCGCGTTCGAGTCGCACACCGAGTAGTCGGCGTGGACGGTCTCCGTCGCCCCGTCGTCGGTGCGGACGGTGAGGTAGCACGAGACGTCGCCGCTCTCCATGTCGGTCACGACCCCGCGCGTGGGGACCGACGTCCCGGCCAGTTCGCGCCGGGGCGGCCCCGTCGTGTCGACCGCCGCCTCGGCGTCGAGCGCGGGCTCGGCGGCCTCGGTCGTCTCGTTGGACTGGACCTCGACCTCGCCGGGGACCGGGGCCGCGTCGCCCTCCCCGGGCTCGGACGCGCATCCGGCGGCGGCGAGGGCGAGGGCGAGGAGGGAAAGGCGGAGCATGGGGCCGGGGAGAAGGGCGCGGATGTACGGCGGTCGGGGCACCGGCGATCCCGCTACTCCGGGACGTAGTCGAACGCGCCGATGGGGCCGGGGAACACGACCGGGCTCTCGCTGCCGTCCTCCGCCACGGCCGAGACGCCGAACAGGTAGTTGTCGATGACGACGTTCTCGAGCGTGTACCGCTGGCGCTCCTCCCCCGAGTCCGGGACGTAGACCGACCACTGCCACTGCGGCTCGGTCGTCAGCCGCCAGTGGACGCGGAAACCGGCGAGTTGGGGGTTCTCGGACGGGTCGGGCCGGTCCCACTCCAGCGTCGTGCTCGGCCGCACGGCCCCCGAGATCCCGACGGACGACGGCGGCGCCGGCGCGGCGGCCAGCCCGGCGAGCGTCACGGCGTTGAGCGCCGTCAGCTTGGCCGCGTACTGGAAGTCGACGTACTCGACCGTGTCGCCGTAGTGGCGCGGCGTGCCGTCGGGGTACGTCTCCGTGCGGAGGTCCTGGTGCTGGCGGTCGTAGTGCTCGTGCGTCTCCATGATCCGGACGCCCGGGTAGCCGACGTCGGTAAACGGCGTGTGGTGGCCACCGCGCCCGAACCGGTCGAGCCGGTAGACCATCATGATGTCGAGGTTCCGGATGTACTCGTCGGCCATCCGGTCGACGTAGCGGGCGAGGTTGCGGCTCGGGCCGTCGACCTCACCACCCGTGAACCGGCGGACGCGGGCCTCGCGCTCCGTCTCGATCGGCCGGGTCGCCTCCGAGAAGACGCGGGCGCTCGTGTTGTCGCACACGCCGTCGATCCCGCAGCTGTTGCCGATCATGTCGTTGTTGAGGACGGCCTCCACGAACCAGCCCTCCTCGCGTGCGATCTCGGCCATGATCTGCCCGCCGAAGAGGCCTTGCTCCTCGCCGCTCAGCCCGGCGTAGATGATGGTGCCCGGGAACTCGTACTGGCTGAGGACGCGGGCCGCCTCGATGGCGCCGGCCATGCCGGAGGCGTTGTCGTTGGCCCCCGGCGCGTCGCTCTCGCCGTCGAGGGCGTCGGACGCCCGGCTGTCGATGTCGCCCGACATCACGACGTAGCGGTTCGGGTCAGCCGTCCCACGCTGGATGGCGAGGACGTTCACGACCTCCGTCGGCTCAGGGATGCGGGTCTCGCCCGAAATCGTCCGCCGCTGCTCCACGACCTCGAGGCATCCGCCGCAGGCCGCCGAGATCCGCTCGAACTCGGCTCGGATCCACCGCCGCGCCACGCCGATCCCGCGCGTGTCGGAGACGGTGTCGCTGAGCGTGTGCCGTGTCCCGAACCCCGCGAGCGTCCGGATGTCGGCCTCGATCCGCTCCTGCGACACGGCCGCGGCGACGTCGTAGAGCCGCTGGACCTCGGCCGGCGGGGCCGTGCCGCCGACGAGCGAGTCGGGCCACGGGCGGTCGGCCGGGCGGCCCCGTTCGACGCCGGGCTGGGCGAGGGCGACGGGGGCGAGGAGAAGAGTGAGAAGGGCGAGGCGCATGGGTCGAAAGGAGCCGGTCCACTCAACCTACGCCCGGGCGAGACCCGGGGACCCGCCGGACGTAGGAGTGCCGTCTCCTCCTCCACTCCCATGACGCTCGACCGCGCCTTTCTCGACCAGTCCCTGACCCTGCTCCGTGGGGAGTGGCTCCCCAAGATCGAGGCGGCTGTGGAAGCCCTCGGCGAGGACGGCCTGTGGTGGCGGCCGAACGAGCGGACCAACAGCGCGGGCACGCTCTGCGTCCACCTCGCCGGCAACCTCCGCCAGTGGATCGTGGCTGGGGTGGGCGGGGCGCCGGACGTCCGCGACCGCCCGGCCGAGTTCGCCACGGCCGGCGGGCGACCCGCCGACGACGTGCTCTCGGACCTCCGTGCGGCCGTCGACGAGACGTGCGCCGTGATCGACGGGCTCGACGAGGCCGCGCTCCTCCGCACCTACGCCATCCAGGGCCGCGAGCCGACCGGCCTCCGGGCGGTGTACCACGCCGTCGAGCACTTCGCCATGCACGCCGGCCAGATCATCTGGATCGCCAAGGCCCGCGGCGGCGCGGTCCGGTTTTACGAGGACGACCCGGCCGGCCGCGCGCGGCTGCTGTGGACGGCCACCCCCCACGGCCCGGTCTCGCCGTAGGGAGGGGGAGCGCGTCGGGAGCCCAGTCGGCCCGACGGCGCGTCGAGGCGGGCGGGACCGATGTCGCCGGCCTCGGCGCATCGCGGGCGGAGGCCGAGCACGGACGGCACGTTCCTGGCCCTCTGTCGGGGGTGCCTTCCCAGGCCGTCGTTCCTCCCGTCCCCGTGGGCGGGACGGGTCGCCTGGTAACGGTCGCGTTACGGTACGCCCCCTCGAACCGATGAAACTGTTCCCCAAACTCATCCTGGCGTTCAGCGTCGCCGCCCTTATCTGCTCGGCGCTCGGCCTCGCCATTGTCCGCTCCGTCGACGCGGCGGCGGAGGAGAGCGCGCGGGCGACGGTCCAACGGGTCGAGAGCAGCACGGAGCCCACGCGCGCCGTCGTCCGCGAGGCCCTCACGGTGCTCCGGGCCGACACGTCGGAGACGGCCGCGGCGGCCCGCGCCATCCTCGCGTCCACGCCGGCCCCGGCGGCGGCCGCCGACCTCGCGGCGGCCCGAGCGGCGCTCGCCCCGGCCCGGCGCTACGGGCTCGCGCTCCTCGTCGTCCCGTTCCTGCTCGCGCTCGGCCTCGGCGTCCTCATCTCGCAGACGCTCGGCCGGCGGCTCCGGCGGATCGCGGAGGGCGCGCGGGCGATCGGCGCGGGGGACCTCTCGGCCCGGATCGACGACACCTCCGCCGACGAGGTCGGGGAGGTCGCGCGGACGCTCGACGAGACGGCCGCGGCGCTGGCCATGAGCATGGTCTCGCAGGCCCACCTCGACGCCGTGATCGAGTCGATCCCCGACCCGCTCGGCGTCATCGACGGCGAGGGCACCGTCCTCCGGGTCAACCGGGCCGCGGCGGAGGTCTTCGAACGCGACGTCGACGAGATCATCGGGCAGCCGGCCCTGGACTTTTTCGCGTCGCAGCCGGAGGAAGTCATGGCGTTCGGGATGGCGCTCTCGGGCAGCGAGGCCGTGACCGGGCTCGAATCCACCTTTCTGCGACCCAGCGGCGACCGCGTGCCGGTCCGCCTCTCGGCCGCGAAGCTGCCCGCCGACGACGACGGGCGCGGCGGCCTCGTCATCGTGGCCCAGGACGTCACCGAGGTCCACCAGACGCACGAGGCCCTCGTGGCCGCGAAGGAGGCCGCCGAGGACGCCAACCAGGCCAAGAGCGAGTTCCTCGCCAACATGAGCCACGAGATCCGGACGCCGCTCAACGGCGTGATCGGGATGACGGGCCACCTGCTCGACACCGACCTCTCGGACGAGCAGCGCGAGTTCGCCTCGACGATCCGGTCGTCGGGCGAGGCGCTCCTCGCCGTGATCAACGACGTCCTCGACTTCTCGAAGATCGAGGCCGGGATGCTCGAGCTCGAGGCCCAGCCCTTCGATGTCCGGACGTGCGCCGAGGACGCGCTCGACCTCGTCGCGTACCGGGCCTCGGAGAAGGGGCTCAACTTGGCCTACGAGATCCACGACGGCGTGGCCGCCCGCGTGGTCGGCGACGCGACGCGGCTCCGGCAGGTCCTCGTCAACCTCCTCGCCAACGCCGTCAAGTTCACCGAGGCGGGCGAGGTCGTGCTCGAGGTCGGCCCCTGCGACCCCGACGCCGTCCCGGACCACGTCGCCCGCCTCGACGGCTGTGAGGCCGGGCTCCACCTGAGCGTCCGCGACACGGGCATCGGGATCGCCCCCGACCGCCTCGAGGCCCTCTTCGACCCGTTCACGCAGGCCGACACCTCGACGACGCGGAAGTACGGCGGGACGGGCCTCGGCCTCACGATCTCGCGCAGCCTCGTCGACGCGATGGGCGGCCGAATCTGGGCCGAGAGCGTGCCGGGGCGCGGGACCACCTTCCACGTGGCCGTCCCGGCCGAGGCCGTCCCCGGCGCCGTCCCCGCCAAGACCTGCGACGGGATCGCCGCGCTGGAGGGCCGGGGCCTCCTCGTCGTCGACGACAACGAGACGAACCGGCGGATCCTCCAGGTCCAGGCCGAGAAGTGGGGGCTCGTCCCGACCGTCGCGTCGTCGGCCACGGAGGCCCTGGCGGTCGTCGACGGCGGGGCCGCGTTCGCGGCCGCCGTCCTCGACTACCAGATGCCGGACATCGACGGGGCGGAGCTCGCCCGGGCGCTTCATGCCCGCCGGCCCGAGCTCCCGCTCGTCATCCTCTCGTCGATGCACCAGGCGCCGGACGTGCCCCCAGGGGTCCTCGCCGCCAGCCTCGCCAAGCCGATCAAGCCGGGCCAGCTTTGCCGCGCCATCGTCGACGCCGTGGGGCCGGCCGAAGAGCCCGCCGAAGAGCCCGCCGCGCCTCCCGTCCCACTCGCGACCGTCACGCCCCCGCCTATGCACGACGACGACCTGCCCTCTCCCCTCCGCGTCCTCCTGGCCGAGGACAACACCGTCAACCAGCGGGTCCTCTCGCTGACGCTCCGGCGCGCCGGCTACCGCAACGACGTCGTGGCCGACGGCGACGAGGTGCTCCCGGCGCTCCGCCGGGCCGCCGCCGCCGGCCGCCCCTACGACGTTGTCTTCCTCGACCTCCGGATGCCCCGGATGGACGGGATCGAGGCCGGCCGCCTCGTCCGCGCCGCCGACGTGCCCCAGCCGCGCGTCATCGCCATGACGGCCGACGTGACGGCGGCCAAGCGCGAGGCCTGCTTCGCCGCCGGGTTCGATGGGTTCCTCGGCAAGCCGCTCGACCGCGAGGCGCTGATCCGCGTCCTCGCCGACATCGAGCGCGCCGTCCACGGCAGCGCCACGGCCCCCGAGGCGCCCGCCCCCGAGGCCGAACCGACGGCGTTCCCGACCCTCGCGGAGATGTCGTCCGGGGACCACGACCTGTTCCTGAGCCTCCTCGCTGACGCCCGGGGCGAAATCCATGCGGGCCTCCAGGCCGCCAAGGCCGCCCTCCGGGGCGAGGACCTCCGCACGGCCGGCCGCCACGTCCACACGCTCAAGTCCGTCGCGGGCCTGCTCGACGCCACCGAGCTCTACGCGCTCTGCGCGACCGCCCAGGACGCCGCCGACGCGGGCTCGCTGGTCGAGGCGGTCCAGTCGTTCCTCCCGCTGTACGCCCACGCCCAAGGGACGCTGGAGGCGCTCGACGCCGCGCTCCCGTCGTCGGAGCCGCCCGTCTACGCCGCGCTCTCGGCGATCCCCGTGACCGAGTCGATGGCTTGACCGGAGCCGCCCGGGCCCGCCTCGGGGCTAGAGCGGGCCTAGACGGCCGCTAGCAGCGCCGCGTACCCGACGGCGCCGAGCGCGAAGGGCCAGAACCGGCTCGCCCGCTCTTCCGGCAGCTCCTCCTTCAGCACGTTGAGGACGATCCCGCCGGCCAGGAACGCCACGAGCCCCGCGATCAGCGCCGGGTGGACCCGCCCGACGGACCCGACCCCGGCGCCGGCGACGACCGCCCCGGCCAGGACCCACCGCCCGGTCCGGTCGTAGCGCCCTTTGTGGTGCTGGCGGAGCCCGTAGTCGTTGACGAAAAAGTGGAGGGCCATGGCGATCCAGAACAGGACGAGGCCGGTCTCGGTCCCGCCTTCCCCCTCGCCCAGCAGGTAGCCCACGAGGACGTTGTAGAGCCCGTAGCTGACCATGTGGAGCCAGAACACGCCCGGCTCGGTCCGGTCGGCCGCGGCCTCGTCGCCCTCATCGCGGGACGCCGCCGCCGCCCGCTCCAGGCCGTAGAACACGACCAGCCCGAGGAGCGCCAGCAGCCACACGTGGCCCTCGCCGACGACGACCTCGGAGAGCCCGGCCTCGTGGAGCGCCTCTTGGCCGCCGGCGACCTGCGGCAGCAGGTGGGTGAACACGTAGGCGACGGAGATGCCGCCCGCCAGCGACAGCCAGCGGCTCCGTGGGACGACGTCGAGGAACCGGAGCGCCCCCGCGACGATGTGGACGAGGGCGAGGCCGGCGGCGAGGAGAATCGCGAGCACGGCGGAACCTAGCCCCGGCCGCCTTGGCCCTGAGGCGGGAGCGGAGCGCGGCGTCCGGCGTAGGCCCCGCGGACCCACCGCTGCCCCGATGCTCCGCCTTCTCCCCCTCTGTTCGACGCGCCCGCCGGCTCGCGCTCCGCTGCCGTGGCGCCCCCGGTCCCACCGCCGCCGCCGGGCCGCGCGGTGGGCCGCCGCCGAGTGGCGGGCCGACGTCTCGCCGCCGATCCAGCGCGCGCGGGACTACGTCGACACGCGCGTCGGCAGGGTGCGGACGCTCGACGAGCTGGCGGACGTGGCCGGCCTGAGCCGGTACCACTTTGCACGGCGGTTCCGCGACGAGGTCGGGGTGCCGCCGTGGGCGTATGTCCGGTCCAAGCGGGCCGAGCGGGCGCGGAGGCTCCTCGAAAGCGGCGCCCCACCCGCCGAGGTCGCCCACGAGACGGGCTACGCCGACCAGCCCCACCTCACGCGCGACCTCCGCGAGCGATTCGGGCGGACGCCCGGCGAGATCCGCCGCAGGTCGGCCGGGCAGAACCGCAAGGACGTTCAAGACGCCGAGGCCCTCACGGCCTGATCCTGGGGCACGCCCTCCCCGGATCCCATGCCCGACGACCGCGGCGAGCCTCTCGTCCTCCCCACCCCCGTCTCTCGCCGCGTCGACGACGGCCTGTTCGACGCGCGGACCGTCGTCATCAGCGGCGGGATCGACCAGGACCTCGCCGGCTCCGTCATCGCCCGGCTCACGGCGCTCGCGGCGGCCTCCGACGACGACATCACGGTCGTCGTGAACTCGCCCGGCGGGCACGTCGAGTCGGGCGACACGATCCACGACTTCGTCCGATTCGTGACGCCGCGCGTGCGGATGCTCGGGACCGGGTGGGTGGCGAGCGCAGGCGCGCTGATCTACGTGGCCGTCCCGCGCGAGGACCGGTTCTGCTTGCCGAACACCCGGTTCCTCCTCCACGAGCCGTCGGGCGGGATGCGCGGCGTCGGGAGCGACATCGAGATCGAGGCCGAGCAAATCCTCCAGATGCGCGACCGGCTCGTCCGGCTCTGGGCGCGCGGGACCGGGCAGCCGGTCGAACGGGTCCGTGAGGACGTGCGGAGGAACTTCTGGCTCGACGCCGAGGCCGCCCTCGAGTACGGCCTCGTCGGGCGGATCATTGAGTCGGCCGCCGAGGTGGGGTAGGGGGAATTCGGAGAACGCGTGAGGCCCAGGCGTCCGCCGGCACGCTGTCTGGACTCGATCTAAGTTTGGATCCAGTCCAGATAAGGAGCCATGTCCTCCCCGACCACCCCCCCCG
>JAAXJP010000478.1:1196-9769 GCA_012269805.1 Rubrivirga sp. | reverse complement strand
CAGCAAGCTCCCGTTCTCGATCAAGGTCCTCCTCGAGAACGCCCTCCGCCAGGAGGACGCCGCCGGGCCCGTCGGCGAGGACGACGTCCGGAACCTCGCGACCTACGACCCCGCGTCGCCGGCCGAGGTCGAGGTCCCGTTCACGCCGGCCCGCGTGCTGCTCCAGGACTTCACGGGCGTCCCGGCCGTCGTCGACCTCGCGGCGCTCCGCAGCGCGATGGCCCGCAACGGTGGCGACCCCGAGGCCATCAACCCGCGCGTGCCCGTCGACCTCGTCATCGACCACTCGGTCCAGGTCGACAGCTTCGCGCTCCCGCAGGCGTTCCAGATCAACGCCGACATCGAGTTCCAGCGGAACGCCGAGCGCTACGAGTTCCTCCGGTGGGGCTCGAAGGCGTTCGACAACTTCTCGGTCGTCCCGCCGGAGCGCGGGATCTGCCACCAGGTCAACCTGGAGTACATCGCCAAGGGCGTCTGGACCTCGCCCAGCGATGAGGGCATCCCCGTCGCCTACCCCGACTCGCTCGTGGGGACCGACTCGCACACGACGATGATCAACGGGCTCGGCGTGCTCGGGTGGGGCGTCGGCGGGATCGAGGCCGAGGCGGCCATGCTCGGCCAGCCGATCTACATGCTCATGCCGAAGGTCGTCGGCTTCCGGCTCAAGGGGAAGCTCAAGGAGGGTGTGACCGCCACCGACCTCACGCTGACCGTCACCCAGATGCTCCGGGCCCACGGCGTCGTCGGCAAGTTCGTCGAGTTCTTTGGGACCGGGCTCTCGAGCATGAGCCTCCCGGACCGCGCGACGATCGCCAACATGGCGCCGGAGTACGGGGCCACGATGGGCTTCTTCCCCATCGACGACGAGACGCTCGACTACCTCCGCCGGACGAACCGCGACGCGGCGACCGTCGAGCTCGTCGAGGCCTACTGCAAGGCCCAGGGCCTCTTCCGCACCGACGACACGCCGGACCCCGAGTTCGAGGCCGTCCTCGAGCTCGACCTCGGCGACGTCGAGCCGTCGATGTCGGGGCCGAAGCGCCCGCAGGACCGGATCGTGCTCGGCGACGTCCAGCGTGAGTTCAAGGAGTCGCTGACGCGGCCCGCCAGCCCCCAGGGCTTCGGGCTCGACGAGAGCGCGCTCGGCAACACCGGGAAGTACAAGGACGAGGAGGGCAACGAGCTCGACCTCAAGCACGGCGACGTGGTCATCGCGGCGATCACGAGCTGCACGAACACCTCGAACCCGAGCGTCATGCTCGCGGCCGGGCTGCTGGCCAAGAAGGCCGTCGAGCGCGGGATGACCGTCCCGCCCTACGTCAAGACGTCGCTGGCCCCGGGCAGTCGCGTCGTGACGGCCTACCTCGAGAAGGCCGGGCTCCAGGACTACCTCGACCAGATCGGGTACAACCTCGTCGGCTACGGGTGCACGACGTGCATCGGCAACTCGGGCCCGCTCCCGGAGCCGGTCGCCGAGGCCGTCACCGACGGCGACCTCGTCGTGGCCGGCGTGCTGAGCGGCAACCGGAACTTCGAGGGCCGGATCCACGCGCTCGTCAAGGCCAACTACCTCGCCTCCCCGCCGCTCGTCGTGGCCTACGCCCTCGCCGGGACGGTCGACATCGACCTCCAGAACGATGTGATCGGGCAGGACCAGGACGGCAACGACGTCTACCTCAAGGACCTCTGGCCGTCGCAGCAGGAGATCCTCGACGCCATCAACCAGGCCGTGACGCGCGAGCAGTTCGAGGAGCTCTACGAGGGGATCGAGGACTCGAACCCGCGCTGGAACGCCATCGACACGTCGGAGGGCGCCGTCTACGACTGGAGCGACGACTCGACCTACATCCAGGAGCCGCCGTTTTTCCTCGACGTCACGCCCGAGGTCCCGGCGATCGAGCCGATCCGCGGCGCCAAGACGCTCGTCAAGGCCGGCGACTCGACCACGACCGACCACATCTCGCCCGCGGGCGCCATCCCCAAGGGCGAGCCGGCCGGGCAGTACCTCCAGGAGCACGGCGTCGAGCCGAAGGACTTCAACTCGTTCGGCTCGCGCCGCGGCAACGACCGCGTGATGACGCGGGGGACGTTCGGCAACATTCGCCTCCGCAACCAGCTCGCCCCGGGCACGGAGGGCGGCTGGACGATGAAGGACGGCGAGCAGATGTACATCTACGACGCCGCCCAGGAGTACGCCGCCGAGGACACGCCGCTCGTCGTGTTCGCCGGCGTCGACTACGGGATGGGCTCGTCGCGCGACTGGGCCGCGAAGGGGACGCTCCTCCTCGGCATCGAGGCCGTCGTGGCCAAGAGCTTCGAGCGGATCCACCGGTCGAACCTCGTCGGGATGGGCGTCCTCCCGCTCCTGTTCCAGGACGGCGAGAGCCTCGACACGCACGGGCTCACCGGCTTCGAGACGTTCGACATCCCCGTCGACGACGACGTCCGTCCAGGCCAGACGCTCACCGTCACGGCCACGAAGGACGACGGCTCGACGGTCGCGTTCGACGTGACGGTCGCGCTCAACACGCCGATCGAGGTCGAGTACTACCGCCACGGCGGGATCCTCAACTACGTCCTCCGCGACTACATGGCCGGCGAGCTGGAGACCGCGTAGCGCCCCCGCTGGTCCGACGCTGGCCCCGCCCGCCTCGGCGACTCCTTCGGGAGAGCGCCCGAGGCGGGCGGGGTCGTTTCTTGGACGCATGCTGTTCGAGACCGCCCGCCTGACCGTCCGCCGCTTCGCGCTCGACGACGCGCCGTTCGTCCTCACCCTCGTCAACGAGCCCGGGTGGCGGACGCACATCGGCGACCGCGGCGTGCGGTCGGTCGCGGACGCCGAGGGCTACCTCCGCGACGGGCCGCTCGCCAGCTACGCCGCGAGTGGGTTCGGGCTGTACCACGTCGCCCTCCGCGCGACGGGCGAGCCGGTCGGGACGTGCGGGATCCTCCGGCGGGACGGGCTCGACGCGCCGGACCTCGGGTACGCGTTCCTCGACGCCCACGCCGGACGGGGCTACGCGACCGAGGCGGCCCGGGCCACGCTCGAGCACGCGCGCCGGGACCTCGGGCTGGCCCGCGTCCTCGCCATTACCTCGCCCACGAACGGGGCCTCGCAGCGGGTCCTCGCGAAAGTTGGGATGCGGCGGGCGGGGGCGGTCGACCTCGACGGGCCGAGCGTCCTGTTCGCCCTCGACCTCAGGGGGCCGGACGACGCCCCAGGGCGGAAGTAGGGGGACCTCCGGGCTGAGGTCGGCGTCCTAGGCGTCATGACGCCCGAGCAGCACACGCCCCTCGATACGCCCGAGTCGTTCCGGCAGCGGGCCCGCTATGTCGTCGCGATCGTCGCGCTGACCATCGTCGGGTTGTTCGTCCTGTGGACGACGAGGCAGGCGGTCCTCCTGGTGTTCCTCGGGATCGCCATCGGCGTCCTGTTCTACCGCGCGAGCGCCTGGCTGGCCGAGCGGACGGGCGCCCCCCGTGGCGTGATGCTGACGCTCGTGGTGCTCCTCGTGCTCGGCGGGTTCGGCGCGGCCGGCTACTTTGGTGGGCCGCGGCTGGCGGCTGAGGCGCGGGGCCTCATGGAGCAGGCGCCGGAGCTGCTGGAGACGGCGCGGGAACGGCTCGGCCTGCCCGAGCGGGCGGTCTCGATCCCGTCAGCGCTCCAGAACGTGGGGGGGCGGCTGCTCGGGTGGTTCTCGACGGCGGCCGGCGTCGTGTCCGGGCTGCTCGTGGTCCTCATCGTCGCCGTCTACACGGCCGCGAGCCCGGGCCTCTACACGGCGGCCGTCGTCCGGCTGTTCGACGAGGAGCACCAGCCGTTCGTCCGCGACATGCTCCACGACATGGGCCGCGTGCTGATGGCGTGGCTCAAGGGCGTGGCCATCGCCGTCGCGGCGCTCGGGCTGATGGGGCTCGTCGGGCTGACGGCCATCGGGGTGCCGGCGGCGTTCGCGCTGGCCGCCTTCGCCGCGGCGCTCACGGTCATCCCGACGTTCGGCCCGTTTATCGGGTGGGCGCCGGCCGTCGTCGTCGGGTTCGCGCAGGGCACGACGACCGGGCTGTGGACGCTCGCGCTGGCCATCGCGGCGCAGCAGGTCGAGGGCAGCCTTATCACGCCGAAGGTCCAGGGCGACCTCATCAAGGTCGGGCCGGCGTTCATCGTGGCCGGGCAGATCGTGCTCGGCGGGCTCGCCGGCTTCCTCGGCATCCTCCTCGTGGTCCCGATCCTGGGCGTGGTGCGGATCCTCGTCGAGCGGCTCTACATCGGCCCGTTCGTCAAGGGCGAGCCGGCCGACCCCGAGGCCGCGGACGCCCCCGTCCCAGTCTCGAGCCGGGAGCCGACCGTAACCTAGCCCACCCCGGCGTCGAGGCGGACCCCGCCGGGCGGCTGCTTTTCGGTGAGGTACGGCCAGTAGCGCTTCGGGACGTGGCGGAGGTGGAGCGCGAGGTTCCGCCGCTCAGGGATCGTGACGGCCTGGAAGTAAGCCCGCCACATCCGCTGGTACGCGGCCTCGTCCGGCGCCTCGTCGCCGAGCCCGAGCGTCACGGCCGGGACGATCCGCGTGGCCGGCTCGCCCTCGGCCCGCTCCGGGGCCGGCGTGTGGACGAGCGCGAGGCCGCGCCGCGCGTCGACGATCCGCCAGGCGAGCGTGGGGTAGCGCGTCGAAAAGTGGCCGTGGAGGATCGGGAGGACGTGGTACTCGGGGCGCGCCGTCGCCACCCAGGTCTCGGCGTCGTCGGCCACGTAGCGCTCGAAGCGGACGAATGCCTCCATCCGGTGGGCCTCACGCCCGACGCGGCCGGACCACTGGGCCACCTCGCGAGCCGGCTCGAACGTCCAGTCGTCGGCCGCCGCGGCGCCCTCGGCGCGGACGGCGTCGGCGAGCCGGAGGGCGGCGACCTCGATGCCGGGCCGCTCGCCCAGGACCGCGCGGTGGATCCGCCCGACGAGCCCCGGCACGAGCCGCTCCAGCCCGCGCTCGACGCGGCCGGCGATGGCCGCCTCGGTCTCGACGCGGAGCACGTCGCCGAAAAGGGCGCCGCTGGCGGGCTCGCCGATCAGGCCGACGGACGCCGGCAGCGCGCTCCGCTTGTACGTCTCGGCGTAGGCGCAGAGGAGGCCGGCCAGCGTCCCGTCGGTCTCGACGGCGAGGTGCGGGTCGACGGGCAGGGCCGGCGGCCCGGCCGGCCTCGGCGGGGTGGTGGGAGAGGTCGTCATGCGGCGCGGGCGATCGGTGGGGCCGGCGCGGTGCCCGAGGCGGGCGTGGCCAGCCGGACCGGCGCGGGCGCGAAGAGCGACAGCTGCGGGGCCCCGTCGCCCTTCCCGCCGACGATCCGCTGGCGGACGGCATCGGGGCTCCGGTCGAGGAGCTGCGGCCGGTGGTCCGGCGTCGTCAGGAAAAACTGGGCGCGCTTGAGGACCACGCCCATCGCCCGGAGGTCCTCCCACCGGACCACGCCGCGGCGCCGGGCGGCCACGATCCGCTTCGCGCTCCGAATGCCGAGGCCGGGCACGCGCTGGAGCCACTCGAGCGGGGCCGCGTTGACGTCGACCGGGAAGAGGTACGGGAAGCGGAGGGCGTACGACGTTTTGGGGTCGACCTCCGAGTCGAGGTTGCCGGAGCCGGGCGGGGCCACCTCGTCGAGCGCGAACCCGTACTTGCGGAGGAGCCAGTCGGCCTGGTAGAGCCGGTGCTCGCGGTGGAGCGGGGCCCGGTACGTCTCGGGGTCCGGCACGCGGTCGTCGCCGCCGAGCGGGACGAACCCGGAGTAGTACACGCGCCGGAGCTTCTGCTCGGAGTAGAGGCCGTCCGAGAGCTCGAGGATCTGGCGGTCCGTCTCCGGCGTCGCGCCGATGACGAGCTGGGTGCTCTGGCCGCCCGCCGCGAACCGGGGCGCGCGTCGGTTCTTGCGGCGCTCCTCCTTCGCCTCCGCGATCCCGTCGCGGACGTGGCCCATCGGCCCGAACACCTGGTTGTAGTCCTTCTCGGGCGCGACCTCCTTGAGCCCCGCCTCGCTCGGGATCTCGACGTTCACGCTGAGGCGGTCCGCCAGCCGGCCGGCCTCGGTGAGGAGCTCGGGGCTCGCGCCCGGGATCACCTTGAGGTGGATGTACCCGTTGAACCCATGGTCCTCGCGGAGCTTCCGCGCGACGGCGACCAGCTTCTCCGTCGTCGTGTCGGCGTCCTTGAAGATGCCCGACGACAAAAAGAGGCCCTCGATGTAGTTCCGCTTGTAGAACCCCATCGTGAGCTCGACGACCTCGTCGACGGTGAACGCGACGCGCGTGACCTCGTCGTTCGACCGCCGCGACACGCAGTACGCGCAGTCGTAGATGCAGACGTTCGAGAAGAGGACCTTGAGGAGCGAGACGCATCGGCCGTCCTCGGTGTACGAGTGACAGATGCCCGCGCCCGTGGAGTTACCGATGCCGGTCGGCGTGTTCTCGCGCTTGCCGCCGGACGATGCGCAGGAGGCGTCGTACTTGGCCGCGTCGGCGAGGATTTCGAGCTTCTCGATGACCTGTCGGCGCATCTGTTCGGGGGCGTGGTGGGGGGCGCTGGGGCCGGAGGCCCCAAGGTCGCGGTCGCATGTGTCAAGGGTGTGTCGCGGGGTCGGTAGTGCACCGATCCCATGACCGGCCGCTGACAGCCGGGGGTCGAGAGCTTCATGTGCCCGCCACAGAACTCATGGACCTCACCGTCGGCGTCGGGCCCCCGCGCTCGGCGCTCCCCTCCGACTTCTCGGTCGGGCTCCCGCTCGTCAAGGCGGCCCTGCTCTACGGCGACCGCGTGACGCTGTGCAGCCCGGCCGCGAGTCTGCTCCTCCGCCTCGAGGAGCACGCCCCGCGTGACGTGCCGAGCCGCCTCGCCGTCCTCGCCGGGCTGGCCGACGACCTCGGCCTCGGCGACGGCCCGGCCCGACTCGCGCACGTCGTCGGCGTCGGGCGACACCTCGACGCGGAGGTCGTCCGGCTGACCGTCGACGCGTGGTGGGGGCGGTACCGGCGGTCGCTCGCCGAGGCTGTCGTCCAGAGCGGGCTGGCCGAGCTCGCGCCGGCCGTCGACGCCGAGCGGCTGACGATCGAGACGCTGGGCGTGGGCGCCGTGGCCCGGCCGTCGGACTTCGCGGAGGCCGCCGCCGAGACGTACGCCGCCGCGGTCGCCGACGCCGTCGTGCGGGGGAGCGCGACGCCGCTCCTCGACGGGCCGACGGCCGAGGCCCTCCGCGACGCCGCCGAGGCGGGCCGGGTGGGCGTGTCGGAGCCGCGCGTGCACCGCGCCCGCGACGGCGGGCTGGCCGCCCACGTCCTCCAGCGGCTCCCCCTCTTCGACCGGGCCACGGTCCCCGAGGTCCTCGACGTCCGGGCCGACCTCGACGCGCCGCTCGCCCGATTCCGCGGCGCCGTCGACGAGTTCGCCGCCGAGGTCGCCTCGGCCGTGTGGGACCCCGACTTCGCCGTCGAGGCCGACCGCGTCTACCGCCAGCGCGTGGCGCCGGCCGTGGCCGAGATCGAGGACGCCGTCGCGTCGGTCGGCTACCTCCGCGAGCTCGCGACGCGCTACGCCGAGCGGCCCCAGCAGTTCGTCCCGCTCGCGGTGCCCGCGCTCACGGTCGCCCTCGCCTCGCCCGACGCGCTCGCCCAGACGGTCGCCGCGTCGCTGGCCGGCCTGTCCGTCGTGGCGAACGCCGCGCAGGCCGGCTGGGCCGTTGCCGACGGCCGCCGCGCGGTCCGCGCGCGCCGCCTGTTCTTCGTCTACGCCGCCGGCCGGCGGCTCCGGGGCGACCGCGGGTGGAAGGGCCGAGCGCCCCGGTGACGCTGCCGAGGCGGGCCTAGTCGCAGCCGAACGCGCCGTCGGCGGGCGGAGAGAGCTGGAGCCGGACCCGATCGCCGCCCGTCGTGCACGTGCCGCGGAGCACGCCGTTCGCGTCGGCCTGGAGGTCGCACGTGAGGGCGCGCGGGAGGAACGTCCCCGGCAGGCGGAGGCGGCTCGTCGTGAACCGGAGCCGCCCGCGCTCCCACGTTGCGGGTGCGTCCTCGGGGACCTCCGCGGTCCGGCCCCCGACGTCGAGCGACATCGTGAAGCCCGTCGCGCACCGCTGGATGTCGGTCTCGACCGCGTGGGCGTCGCCGTCGGGATCGGTGAGGGTGCCGGTCCAGACGCCGGACGGGAGCATCTGGGCCGCGGCGGCCGGCGCGAGCACGAGCAGCAGGAGGGGGAGACAGCGGATCGGCATCAGTAAAGCGGGCGGTCGCGGACGACGAGTCGGTACCGGTCGGTGCCGGCGCGGCAGCTTCCGGAGAGGGCGCCTCGGCCGTCGTTGCGGAGGTCGCAGCGGAGGGTCTGGGTCCCGATCTGGGAGGAGGGGAACTGCGGCGCCCGGAAGCGGAGCCGCTCGCCGTCGTACGACACCTCCTCGCTCTCGACTCGCGTCGACCCGACCACGAGGGCCACGCGGCCCGGGCTCGTGTAGAGCGTGGCGGGCGCCGAGCGGAGGGCGTCGGACGACATCTGGCCCGTCCACGTCTCGGTCGGGAGCGGCACCGGCGCCGCGCCGTCGCCCCCCGT
>JAAXJP010000478.1:0-1186 GCA_012269805.1 Rubrivirga sp. | reverse complement strand
CAGGAAGAGTCGGGCGGTCATGGGGCGAAGCTAGAGGGCGGCGAGCCGGTCCGCGAGCCCGTCCCGGACGACGGCCGGCTCCGGTCCGACGCGGCCGACGTCGAACGACGCAGCGACGTCCTGTGGTGTCCGCCGCCGCGCGTCGCCCTGCCCGAGCGCCGCCGCCAGCCAGCCGACGAGCGCGTCGGCCTCGACCCCGGCCTCCCGGAGCGCGCGGACCGTGAGCGCGCCGTCGCGCTTCGACAGCTTCTCGCCATCGGCGTTGACGAGGAGTGGAACGTGGGCGTAGACCGGCGGGTCGCCGCCGAGAGCTCGGATGAGCAGGATCTGCCGGGCCGTCGAGTCCAACAGGTCCATCCCGCGGACCACCTCCGTCACCCCCATCGCGAGGTCGTCCACCACGACCGCCAGTTGGTAGCCGTAGACGCCGTCGCGCCGCTTCAGCACAAAGTCGCCGACGGAGTGGCGGACGCTCTCGACGACGCGCCCGACGACGCGGTCCCGGAACGCGACCTCGCCCGCCTCGACGCGGAAGCGGAGGGCCGCGTCGGCGCGCGCGGCCTCGTCGTCGAACCACCCGAGCGCGAGGCTCGGCGGGCGGAGCTCGGCGGGGTAGGGGGGGAGGCCGTCGTGGCCGTGCGGCGCGCTCGCGAGCTCCTGGAGGTCCTTCCGCGAAACACGGCACGGGAACAGGTGGCCGCCCTTGGACAGCTCCCGCAGCGCCGCCTCGTAGACCGCGCCCCGTTCGGACTGGCGATACGGCCCGTTCGGTCCGTCGACACCCGGCCCCTCGTCCCAGTCGAGCCCGAGCCACTGCGCGTCCTCGATCTGCCGATCGACCGAGCCCGGCACGGCGCGCGGGCCGTCGAGGTCCTCGACGCGGTAGACGAACCGCCCGCCCGCCGACCGCGCGCTGGCCCACGCCGCCAACAGCGCGAGCGCGCTCCCCACGTGGAGGTCGCCCGTCGGGCTCGGAGCAAAGCGCCCGACAACGCTCACGCTTCCCCGAGACCGCGGAGGACGCGGTCGTTGAGCCGGTGCTCGCCCGCGAACGAGACGGTCTCGACCGGCACGCCCGCGGTCCGTAGGCGGGCCTCCTGCTCCAGAACGCGGCCCGGCGTCGCGAACCCGTCGCGGTCGCCGGCCACGAGCGTGACGCCCGCCTCGGCGAGCCAGCGGGCGTGGT
>JAAXJP010000674.1 GCA_012269805.1 Rubrivirga sp. | reverse complement strand
CTCTTCACACACCGCGGCTACAGCGGCCCGGCCGTCCTCAACGTGTCGCACCTGACGGCGCTCGGGGGCGCGCGTGGCGATGCCCCCGAGGTCCGCGTCGCCTGGACGCCAGACTCTGCCGAGGCGTGGGAGGCCGTGCTGACGGCGCCCGGGCCGGGCCTCGTCGCGAGCGCCCTTCGCCAGGCCCTCCCCGCCCGCCTCGCCGACCGCCTCCTCGACGACGCCGACGTCCCCGCCGACCGGAACCGCGCCGACCTCCGCCGCGACGAGCGCCTCCGCCTCCTCGACGCGCTCACGGCCTACCCGCTGCCGTGGACTGGCGACGAGGGCTACAAGAAGGCCGAGGTCACGGGCGGCGGCGTGGGGCTGGGCGAGGTGGACCCACGGACGCTCGAGAGCCGGCACCACGTGGGCCTCCACTTCGCGGGCGAGGTGCTCGACGCGTTCGGCCCCATCGGGGGCTACAACTTTTTCTGGGCCTGGGCGACGGGCCGCCTCGCCGGCCTCGGCGCCGCGGCGGGCGCGGCCGAACGCCGCGCCGAGGCGGGGTAGGCCACGGGCTGAATGTCTCGGCGACCCGTCCCCCAACAGAAACGCCCCGCTGGCCGTGGGCACCAGCGGGGCGGACGTCGTGCGGAGAGGGGGGGATTCGAACCCCCGGTACCCCGTTAAGGGCACGCCGCTTTAGCAAAGCGGTGGTTTCAGCCACTCACCCACCTCTCCGTGGGCCCGTCGGGCGGGCCGGGCGCCAAATCTAGACCCGCCGCCCGCGGCCGGCAACCGCTCGACGCCGAACCTCCGGTGAACGCCGCGCTCAGTCCAGCACCTCGATCCGCGCCACCTTCGGGTCGACGGCCGGGGAGTTGCCGTACGCCACCCAGGCCCCCCCGTCGGCGTCCAGCTCCATGGGGCGGACGAGCGCGCCGCGCGGCGGGAGCGGGTGGACGGTCCACCGGCCTTCGGCCGGGAAGAAGCGCAGAACGGCGTCCGCGGCGCCCGTCGCGACCCACACCACGCCGGACCGCGGGTCCACGCGGACGACGTAGGGCAGCGCGTCGGGCACGGGCAGTGGGTGCTCGGTGAACGTCTCGGTCGCGGGGTCGAAGGCGGCCAACTTGCCCGCGGCGAACTCCGGGATCCAGATCGTCCCGTCGGGGCCGATCGCCGGGCGGCGCGGGCCGCTGTGCGTCGTCGGGAGGTCGTAGAGACGGAACCGCTCGGACTCCGGATCGAAGCGGACCAGGCGGTTGCCGAGAAGCTGGGTCCCCCACAGCACGCCGTCAGCGTCGATGCGGAGGCCGTACGGGATCGTGCTCCCGCCGTCGGCCTGGGGCGGCGTTGGGACCTCGAACGTGCGGACGTGCCCCGTCGCCGGGTCGAGCACGCCGAGCGTCTCCGGGGCCTTTGAAAAGTGGGCGTTGAACCAGATCCGTCCGGTGGCGTCGCGGACGATGCTGTGCGGGTACACGCCAATGTCAAAGAGCGCCTGCTCGCCCGAAGCCGGGTCGAACCGCGTGATCTGGCGCGGCGTCCCGAGGAGCACCCACCACGCGCCGTCCGGAGCGATGTCGAGCGCGCGGGCGCCGGGGAAGCCGCGCTCGCCCCGCTCCGACGCCCACGTCCCCGTCGCCGGGTCGAGGCGGAACATCTGGCCGGACATCATCCCCGTGACGACGATGTGCCCGTCGGCGTCCGGCATCAGGTCGTGCGGGAGGTCGCGCCGCGTCGGGACGTCGTACTCGGTGATGAGCACGCGCTCCGCGGGCACGTCGAAGGGCGGCGGCGTGAGGACCGGGAGCGGGTCGCCCTCGCCCCCGAGGTGCTGCACGAGCCAGTCGGCCGTGGCGTCGGGGTCACGGCCCGGGGCCATGATCGGGAAGCCCGTGTGCGCGCCGGCGAACGAGACCATCTGCGCCGTCCACCCCTGCCAGTAGGTGCGGCTGCGGACGAGCGGCCCGGCGTCCGCCCGCACGCGGTTGAACTGGTGGCACCCGCCGCAGTCGAGTACGAACCGCCGCTTTGCCTCGCCGTCGGGCAGCGCGCCGAGGTACGCCGACGACGGGAGTTGGCCGAACGTGTCGGCCACCCGGTCGACCGCGAGGTCGAGGCGGGCGGGGAGCGACGCCACGCGGACGCCCGCGCCCTCCGCCACCCCGATCGCGTGGGCGCGGACGACGAGCGGGCCGGAGAGGTCTACGGGGAGGTGGTACGTCCCGTCGCGGCCGGTGCGCACCGAGAGCTGGCGCGCCGACGCCGAGTCCCGAGCCGTGACGAAGGCGCCCGCGACGGGCTGGCCGCCGGCGTCGAGGACCGTCCCGGCGAGGCCCGTCAGCGGGGCGGGAGCGGGCGCCTCGGCGGGCGGCGCGGCGCATCCGACGGCGAGCGCGAGCAGGAAGAGCGGAGCGGGGAGCGT
>JAAXJP010000274.1 GCA_012269805.1 Rubrivirga sp. | reverse complement strand
CGGCTCAGTACGGTGGTTCTACGAATCCTAACTTACCAGATTGTTGGACGTACAGTGTAAACGCTAATCCGGGTAACTCTTACTCGTACGCAACGTATTCTACGTTTAGTTCTTACTCAGGTTCAGGCTACACATACAACCGTATGAGTAATGTAGCTGGTGATACAGTTGTTGTATCGTTGCCTATGATTGAAAACCTTTCATCTGATGGTGCTGTTGTGAAATTCTGGGCTAGAGGCTTCGGTGGTAGTTACTTAGGCCAAATGGCTGTAGGTGCTACAAATACTATGGGTGATTACCAATCGGTGGAAGTCGCTCAAAACTTGTATGTAACAAATACTACCTACCAGCAATTCTCTGTGTATCTAGACTCAAATGTGATGTCTTCAGATGCACAACGTCCAGCCTTGATGTATTACTCATTGTCTGGTTCTTACAATTACATTTACTTGGATAGTGTTGAAGTTGAACCGCTACCTACGTGTGTGGCTTACAACTTTATGGAGAGCAACATGACAGACACTTCAGCTGATCTATCTTGGAGCTACACAGGAGCTAACTCATTCAACTTAGAATATGGTCCTACAGGATTTATCCAAGGTACGGGTACTGGTGCGCAAGCAGGTACTTTAGTTTCTTCGGTGACTTCTCCTTATAGTTTGACTGGTTTGAATCCGAATACGACTTATGATTACTACGTAGAAAACGCATGTAATCCAGGTACGTGGTACGGTCCATTCACCTTCACAACAGAATGTACGGGTCCATTGGCAGCAGGTACTTACACAGTAGGTGCAACTGGTGACTTCGCAACTTTAGATAGTGTTGCAAGCGTATTGAACGTTTGTGGTATCGGCGGTGCAGTTACTTTCGAGCTTCAAGCAGGATCATTCTCAATGTCTTCTGCCTTGGGTGAGATCAATGGTTCATCTATGACAAATACTATCACATTCAAAGGCGGTGCTGGTGCAGATACAGTTTCTGCTGGTAGCGATGCGGCATTTGTTCTGGATGGTGCTAAATACATGACATTCGAGGATCTATTTATCTATGCTCCTGGTAGCAAAGGTTTCCGTTTGAATGGTACTGAAGGAATTACCATTGATGGCAACACCATCGATGTGGGTACAACTACCTCTTCATTATCAAATGGTATTGTTGCTTCTTCAAGCAGTACAACTGTTTACGCAACTACTGCGGGTGAGAAGGATCTTGTGATTTCTGATAACGATATCAATGGTGGTTACTTCGCTATCCGCCTCTACGGTACAACTGCAGGACGTAATGAAAATGTGTCTATTACTGGTAATACTGTGATGAATACATATTACTACGGTATCTACGTATACTACGGTACAGATGTTACCATCTCTGAAAACAACTTGAGCGGTTTCGGATCTAGCTACGCATACGGTATCTACCCGTACCAAATTGATGGAGCAGTTATTGAAGCGAACCATATGGAGGATGTTTATTACGGTATATACGCATACTATGTGTCTACTACCTCTGCAGCTACTCAATCTTCAGAGATCACAAATAACATGATCGACGCAGGTTACTATGGCTTGGGTGTTCTCTACGGTGATAGTATTGCCGTATACCACAACACTGCTCGTGGTAACTACGCAGGTGTTCGCGATTACTATAACCAAGACGGTGTGAAGTTTGTAAATAACATCTTCGTTGGTGGTACGTACGCATTGTACAACTACAACACTGAGGCTTTCGGTGATTACAACTTGTACCACAGTACAGGTACTTACCTAGGATACCACTATGTTAGTTCACCTTACGCGTTCAATTACATTGACTCTATTGGTGAACTTCAGAGCCTAGATTCTACTATGCACATGAGCTCTTTGGCTGGTGATCCAATCTTCGCTGGTGCTAATGACTTGCACGTATTCGGTCCATTGGCGAACGATGCTGGTGATAACACAGTAGGTATTACTGTGGATATCGATGGAGATACGCGTCCAATGTCAGGCTCTACGGTAGTTGATATGGGTGCTGATGAATTTGATGTAATTGGTGACGATGCTGCCTTGACCATGCTTTTGAGCCCAACTCCTGGAGTTTGTGGTGACGATAGTTTGATGGTTAGCGTACAGATTGCCAACTACGGTCAAAATACTTTGACTTCGTTAACAGTGAGTGCAGACCTATTGGGTCAAACATTATCTGTAACACCTACAGGTTTGTCAATTCCATTCGGTGGTGTTGATACAGTAATGTTGGGTTACGTAAGTAACTTAGTAGGAGGTCCAATGTCAGTTGTAGCTTATACTCAATTGACAAACGATGGTCGTCCTAACAACGATACTTTGACTACTTCAGTAGATATTTCCGATGCTCAACAAGTATCTGTTACCTACCCAGACTTTGTTTGTGTTGGTGATGATGCAGTAATGG
>JAAXJP010000425.1 GCA_012269805.1 Rubrivirga sp. | reverse complement strand
CGGGATGGCCGTCCCCCGCGGCGCGGCCCAGACCCCCCAACCGCCAGCGCGCGCCGCCGGGGAGGTCCCGGGCGGCGCTCGCAAGCCAGACGGCGGGGCCGTCTAGAACTGAAACACCAGGAGCACACCGAGGCCGACGAGGGCGGCCGCTGCGGTCATGGTGGGGATGAGGCGATTCATCCGTCCGGGGGGTTGGTGATTGGGAGAGGGCGTCCCGGTCGAGGTCCGTATCGGAAAGTTATCCACATCGGGAACTCGACCTGGCCAGAATGTAGCCGACGTGAAGCGCAGAGTGCAACCTATTGTGCCCGAAATGGCTAGGGCGGTGACAACTTCACGCCGTCTCGAGGGTTGTCCACCCGCCGCCGGTCTCCGCTTCCTACGGCGCAAGTCCGCCGCCCGCGCCCTCGCGCTCTGCCTCGTCGTTGGCCACGGTCCAGACCTCGCCCGCGCCCTCGAAGGAGCCGACCCACGCTGAGACGTCGACGCACAGGGTAACTGGGGGATCGGGAAAGGGGAAAGAGGGGGCGCCGCTCCACGACCTTCTCTCCCCATGCCGCTTGACCTCGACCGCATCGACGCCCTCGTCTTCGACATCGACGGGACGCTCGCCGACACCGACGACCACCTCGTGGACCAGATCGCGCGGGTCCTCGACGCGGTCCCGTTCGTGAGCGGCCGCCGGGCGACGAAGCTCGCGCGTCAGATCGTGATGGGTGCCGAGACGCCCGTCAACACGGCGTACGGGCTGCTCGACCAGGTCGGCCTCGACGACGAGTTCTCGCGCGTCAAGGGGAAGGTCAAGGACCTCGTCGAGCGCGCCCGCGAGCAGCGCCGGCGCCGGGCCGAGCGGCCTGCCGAGGCCGCTGACGAGGTGCCGCACGACATGGTGCCGGACGTCGAGGAGATGCTCCACGCCCTCGCCGAGCGCTACCCGATCAGTGCGATGTCGACCGGCGGCGAGCCGCGGATCCGGGCGTTCCTCGAGCACCACGGCGTCCTGGAGCACTTCGCGGCGGTCGCCGGGGCGCAGACGACGCCGCGTATGAAGCCCTACCCCGACCCGCTCCACCACTGCGCCGAGGCGATGGGCGTCGCGCCCGAGCGGTGCCTCGTCGTCGGCGACACGACGGTCGACATGCGGACGGCGCGGGCGGGGGGCGCCCAGGCCGTCGGGGTGCTGTGCGGGTTCGGGACCGAGGACGAGCTCCGCCGCGAGGGCGCCGCCCTCATCCTCGCCACGACCTCCGACCTCCTCGGCGTGCTGATCCCGTCCGAGGACGAGATCGAGGGGAGCGCCGATCCGGCTGCCCAGCCGGACGAGGAGGCCGCCGTTCGGGAACACTCCGAGGCGGGCGACACCGCGTCGATGTGACCCCAGCCCCGCCTCGGCGCCGAGGCGGAGGGACTCGGGAGGCGGTGCCTCGTCGACGATCCGCCGGAGCTCCGCCGGGATGTACGTCAGCGCGTCGTGGGGCGGCGAGAACGTCCCGGAGCCGAGGAGGCCGGCTCCGACGCACTTTCGGCGCTATAGACGACCCCGTCGTCGTCGCCGGTCTGGAGGAGCGCGGGATGCGCGCGAAGGCCCGGTCGATCGCCGCTTTCCCCGCGCGACCACCCGGTGCCCGTTGGGACGCCGGCCGCGCGCGGTGGACCGAGGCCCTGGCACGGGCGGATCGCTCCGTTCCTCGTGACCAGCCGGTATACGGCCGACACGGGGCGACCGCGTCCGCGTCGACTTGATCGAGGTCGGTCGCAGACGGCACCTCGTTGTCGGTGTAGACGCAGAGCGGTCGCACCCACGCCTCCAGCTTCAGCATCCTCGCGAATCGAGGCGCTGCGGCCCCAGGGTCGGCGGGTCCAGGGCCCGTGCCCTGCACCTCGTACGCCCTTTGGGGCTAGGACCCGGCCCGACCCCGCGCGATCCCTCCGGTCGCTTGCGACGGCCGAGGCCGTCGAGGTCGAGACCGGGCGCGCGGTCGAGTGCGACGGGTACGTCCGCGAGTCGGTCTCCTATCACGGCGGGGAGAGCGACCGGCTCCCGGCGACTCGGTGTCGGCCGCCGGTGGGGCCGCCGCCGGGGGGCGCCGTCGTGGCCTTCCACGAGCGTGCGAGGGCGTTCCACCTCGGAAAGAGCGAGGGGGCGGGGTGGCGGGCGGCCCGCTTCGGGCGTTCGCCCGCCGCGGGGGCGCGGTCCTCGCCCCAGACGCGCTGACGTTCGAGGACCGCCGCGCGCACCACCGGCACCGAGCCCGACGGTGACGGCTGGCTCCAGCACCACTACGTGCTCGATCAAGGGCGGCCCGACACCCTCGTCGACTGGGTCGCCGCGCGAGCGGCCGACTGACGCCGCCTCGGGCACGAGGCGGCTGGGGCGACCAGTCGTTCTCCTCCTTGACGACGCCCGTCTCGACCGGCA
>JAAXJP010000588.1 GCA_012269805.1 Rubrivirga sp. | reverse complement strand
GGGAGGAGGTAAGGGCAGGCGGCTGGGGAAAAGTTCCGGTCGGCCTCTGCTGGCCGTCCCGGTCCGTGGGCTGGCTCCCTCCGCCTCGACACCGGGGTGGAGGGGCCGGGGCCGTCTCAGCCGTGGGGGCTCGAGCGGAGAGGGGGACGCGAGCCGCGCTCGCCGGAGGAACCCGCGCCTCGGGCTGGCGGTCGGCGTCCGCCGACCGCAGCTTGCTCCCCGCTCTCCGATGGACTCTCTCACCCAGGCCGTGTTCGGCGCCGCCGTCGGCGAGGCGGTGGCGGGGGACCGCGTCGGACGGCGGGCGGCGCTGTGGGGCGCCGTGGCGGGGACGTTGCCGGACCTCGACGTGCTCGCCTACCCGTTCCTGACCGAGGCCGGCGCGCTCCGATTCCACCGGGGCCTGACGCACGGGCTGCCGTTCGCGTTCGTCGCCGGGCCGCTGCTGGGGTGGCTCGTGTGGCGGTGGTACCGATGGCGCGCGACCCGGAGCCCCTCCGCCTCGGCGTCGAGGCGGGCCGAGCCGACGGCCCTCCGGGCGTGGACGGCCGTCGTTTTCTGGGGCCTCCTCACGCACCCGCTGCTCGACGTGTTCACGGTCTACGGCACCCAGCTGCTGGCGCCGTTCTCCGACACGCCGTTCGCGGTCGGGAGCACGTTCATCGTCGACCCGCTGGTCACGGTCTCGCTCCTCGGCTGCTTGGCCGTGGCGCTCGCGACGCGGCGGAGCGGGTGGGCCGTGGCCGGGATCGTCGCGAGCGCGCTCGTGCTCGTGGTCGGCGTGGGGATGCAGATGCGGGCGGCGGCGACCGTGGAGGCGGCGCTGGCCGAGCGGGGCGTCGAGGCGGAGCGGCTGCTCGTGGCGGCCGGACCGTTCACGTCGGTCCTGTGGCGGGGCGTCGCGGAAGAGGGCGACCAAGCCGTCCCGTTCTGGCTCCACGTCGCCGACGGCCCTGGCGAGGTGACGTTCGAGCCCGCCGTCCCGCTCGCGGCGTTCCCGCCGGAGGTCGCCCGCGAACCGGGCGCGGCGACGCTCGTCTGGTTCTCGCGCGGCTGGCTGACGCCGCTCGACGGCCCGCCCGGCGACCCGACGGCCGTCGCCGACCTCCGCTTCGGCCGCGCCGGCCTGAGCCCGGGGGCCCCGTTCGTATTCCGGTGGGACGTCCTCGACGACGGCGCCCGCATCCGCCAGCGCCCGCTCGGCGGGGCGACCCGGATCGACGACATGATGATTCTGTGGCGACGCATCTGGCGGGCCGACGTCCCCGGACCCGTCGGGACCTCGCGTCGTACCACCTCTCCCTCTGTTTCCGACTCCCCCTCGCCATGAAGTTCTTCATCGACACCGCCGTCCTCGACGAGATCCAGGAGGCCTACGACATGGGCGTCCTCGACGGCGTCACCACGAACCCCTCGCTCATGAAGAAGGTGGGCGTGAGGGACTTCCACGGCCACATCGCCGAGATCTGCGACATCGTCCCGGGACCGGTCTCGGCCGAGGTCACGGCGACCGACTACCAGAGCATCCTCGACGAGGGCCGCGAGGTGGCCGACATCGCCGACAACGTCGTGGTGAAGGTGCCGCTCATCCTCGACGGCATCAAGGCGATCAAGACGTTCTCCGAGGAGGGCATCGCGACGAACTGCACGCTCTGCTTCTCGCCGACGCAGGCGCTCGTGGCCGCCAAGGCCGGCGCGACCTACATCAGCCCGTTCATCGGCCGGCTCGACGACATCTCGTCGAACGGGATGGAGCTGATCCGGCAGATCGTCCAGATCTACGACCAGTACGGCTACGAGACGGAGGTCCTGGCCGCCTCGATCCGCCACCCGATGCACGTGGTCGAGAGCGCGCTCGCCGGCGCCGACGTCGGGACGATGCCGCTCGACGTGATCAAGAAGCTGATCGAGCACCCGCTGACCGACAAGGGCCTCGAGAAATTCCTGGCCGACTGGGAGGACCTCCAGGGCGCCGAGGCCTCCGCCGCTGGAGGCGACGGCGCAGCCAACGGCCAGTCGTAGCCCGTCCCCCTCCGCCTCGGGACCGAGGCGGGCTCGGTCCCGAGGCGGGCGGGGCCGGAACTCATTGAAAGCGCAGAACACGTCGCCCGGGGGCTCGGTAGCCTCCGGGCGACCATTGCTTCTGTTCGATGCGCTACCTCTCCCTCGGCGATACCGACGACATCGCGGCGTCGTGCCACCACCTCACGATCGGCGGCACCGGCCTCGTCCTCGACGCCGGCATGGACCCGGACCAGGACGGCTACGCGGCGCTCCCGCCGTTCGAGCTTCTCAAGGACCGGCCGGTCGACCACATCGTGGTCACGCACGCCCACCACGACCCCCTCGGCGCCCTCCCGGTGCTGCCGCGGGCGGTCCCGCACGCGCAGCTCCACATGTCGCGGCCGACGGCCCTGCGGGC
>JAAXJP010000525.1 GCA_012269805.1 Rubrivirga sp. | reverse complement strand
CGCCCAGACGCAGACCACGCTCTACCCCGGCCTCACAGGGGCGGACCTCCGCGCTGCCATCCGTGCCGACTACACGCCGGCCCAGACGCTCGGCTACGGCCCGGCCCGCGACGCGCTGTACCAGTACGAGCAGGACACCGACGGCCAGCTCTGCGGCGTCTATACCCAGTTCTGCGTCGTCCTCACGCCTGGACAGGACCCCTCGTCGGACGCGTATAGCAAAGGGATCAACGCCGAACACAACTGGCCGCAGAGCTACGGGGCCTCGTCGGAGCCGGCGCGGAGCGACATGCACAACCTGTTCCCCTCGCGGAGCGAGGTCAACTCGGACCGGAGCAACCACCCGTTCGGCGAGGTCGTCGACGCCGCTGCGGACCGCTGGTACCGCGGCGGCCAGGTGGCCACCACTCGGCCCTCGACCGCTGTCGAGGAGTGGAGCGAACTCGACCGGCAGAACCCGACGCCGGGCTTCTCGGGCCGCTTCGAGCCGCGCCACGACCACAAGGGCGACGCCGCGCGATCGGCGTTCTACTTCGCCACGGTCTACCCCTCGGAGGTCGTCGCGGCCGGCGCCGACGCCTTCTTCGACGCAATGAAGCAAGACCTCATCGACTGGCACTACGCTGATCCGACGAGCGCCGAGGAGCACGCCCGCTCCGAGTGGATCGCGACGCGCCAGGGCCGGCCGAACCCGTTCCTCCTCGACTCGACCCTCGCCCGCCGCGCCTTCGACCTCTCGCCGGGCGACCCGGGCGACCCGGGCGACCCGGGCGATCCAGGGGACCCCGGGGACCCCGACGTCCGAATCTGGGTCAACGAGTTCCACTACGACAACGCGGGCACCGACGAGGGCGAGTTCATCGAGGTGGCCGGCGCGGCGGGCACCTCGCTCGACGGGTGGAGCCTGGTCCTCTACAACGGCAACGGGGGGGCGGTCTACGACACGCTCCCGCTTGCAGGTACGCTGCCGGATCAGCAGGACGGGTTTGGGACGGCGTGGGTCGCCGCACTTGGCCTCCAGAACGGCGGGCCCGACGGGGTCGCCCTCGTCGGCCCCGACGGCGCCGTCGAGGCGTTCCTGTCGTACGAAGGGGCGTTCACGGCCGCGGACGGCCCGGCCGCTGGGACCACGTCGGTCGACGTCGGCGTGGCAGAGGACGGGGGCACGCCGCAGGGGAATAGCCTCCACCTCGTCGGCACGGGTTCGGCGGGCGCCGACTTTTCGTGGTCGGGCCCGGCGGCGGCCACGCCCGGCCAGCCCAACTCGGGGCAGACGTTCGTGGCCCCGCTGCCGCCCGTTGTCGACGGCGCCGCTTGGATCAACGAGTTCCACTACGACAACCGCGGGGCCGACGACTACCTCGAAGGCGTCGAGATCGCGGGGACCCCGGGTCTGAGCCTCGACGGGTGGTCGGTCACGTTCTACAACCCGATCGGGCGTCCGTACCTCACGCTCGACCTCGACGGCGCGATCGACGACGAGGGCGGCCTCGGCGCCGTCTGGTTTACCTCGCCGCCGCTCCGCAACGGCGGTCCCTCGGGGATGGCCCTTGTCGACGCCGAGGGCGTCGTCGTCCAGTTCCTCTCGTACGAAGGGACGCTGTCGCCACAGTTCGGCCCGGCCGCCGGACTCACGTCGCAGGACGTCGGGATCGAGGAGACGAATACCACGCCCTACCTCCGGACGATCCAACTCATCGGCGTCGGGTCGGAGTACGCGGACTTCCACTGGCACGGCCCGCGCTACGAGTCGCGGGGCTCGCTGAACGCTTCCCAGACCTACCGCGCGTCGAACCGACCGGCCCCCGCCGCCTCGATCGGGGCGGCGCCCGAGGCGGGCCTGTTCCCGAACCCGACGCCGGGCCCGCTCACGGCCACGGTCCACCTCGACGGGCCTGCGGCGGTCACGGCCGAGGTGTTCGACGTTCTCGGGCGCCAGGTCGCCCGCGTTGACGTCGGCGACCGGCCGGCGGGCGAGGCCCGCGTCGCGCTCAGCCTCGCCGACGTGCCGGCCGGCCTGTATGTCGTCCGTCTCACGGCCGGCGACCGCGTCGTGGTTCGCCAGGTGACGGTCGCTCGATAGCGCGCCACCTGTTTCTGCCGGCCGCTGCGGAGCGCGTACGTGACGGACGTCCGCCGTGTTGGCTCGGTCGGCGCCTCACCTGTAGGACGGGGGCGATGCCGCGTGTCGGAGGCCGATTGCGGCCGCCACTCGACGGTTGACGAGGTGAGCGCGCCCGGCATGTTCGTTTCGCCACCACCCCCACTGGTTTCCGTGATAACGTGATCACCCCCGACGTCCTGCTCGGCTTCGCCGCGGCGCTGGCCGGCCTCCTCGCCGCGTCCGCCTCGCGATCCTGAGCCGGGGCGCCCGCGCTGGCATCCGGGCGGGGACGGAAGTGGGGTGAGTCAGGGTTCGGGCA
>JAAXJP010000296.1 GCA_012269805.1 Rubrivirga sp. | reverse complement strand
ACCGGGACGAGCTACACGTTCGTCCCGGTCACGCTCTCGAGCGCGTCGCGGAGCGTCCGACGCGGGCGGAGCCGGAGGTCGGACGTGTCGCCGTCGATGGCCTCGATCACGAACGTGTGGTCCTGCGCGCCCTCGATGATCGGCGGGAAGACGACGCAGGTCTCGGGGTCGGCGAAGGTGAACACCGTGTCGAGGTGCATGCAGTAGCGCGCCTTCGGGAGGTTCACCATGATCACGTGCTCGACCGTCGTCCGCGCCAGCAGCTCGCGGGCCGCGGCGAGGACGCCGCCGAGGCTCGTCCGCTCGCTCTGCCCGATCAGCACCACGCGCTCGTCGACCACGAGGAGGTCGCCGCCCTCGAACGACACGTCGTCCGGCAGCGCGATCACGTTGTCCCGGACGCCCGCGAACCGCGGGTGGTGGTGGTAGATCGTCTCGATGAGCACGCTCTCCGGCGCGCGGGCCGCCGTCGCGGCGTGGCTCAGCAGGACGTGCTCGCCGACGACGGCCGAGAGGTCGCGCGTAAAGAGGAGGTTCGGCGTCGGGAGCGCCGTGACCGGGAACGGCGCCTGGCCCGTCGTCGCGAACCGGAGGAGCTGGTCCGCGTCGAGCCCCTTCAACTCCGACTCGTAGGCCTCGAAGTTGCGGTACGGCATCCGCTCGATGAGGCCGTCCACGTAGGCCGTCCGCGCGTCGTCGGCGTCGAACGCCTCGCGGAGGAGGGCCGTCACCTGGAGCACGGCGTCGTCGCGGCCGACGGCGGCTTGGAAGAGGCGGACGAGCGTGGCGTGCTCCTCGCGGGCCTCCTCGACGAACAGGATGTCGTCGAACAGGAGCTCCTCGGCGTTCTCGGGCGACACGAGGGCCATCTCCTCGCCCGGTGTGTGGACGACGACCTGCCGGAGCGGGCCCGTCTCGGACGGGATGTGGAAGGGGGCGACGGCGGTCTCGGCAGGCATGGCGCTTCGGGGATCCCCCAGAAGCTACGAGGCCGGCCCCGCCTGCCCGGTCACCGCCGGGTCTTCTCCCGGATCAGCTCGAAAAAGCGGAGGACGGCGTCCAACTAGATCTTCACGATCACCACCTTCACGACGAGCCCGAGGAGCCACCCGGCCAGCTTGAGCACGAACGCGAGCACGCCGAACGCCGCCACGAGCACGATCGCGGCGAGGAGGATCTGGAGGAGGCGCTGGATCAGCATGGTCCGTGTCAGAACTGGAGGACTTCGAAGGAGGGGATCGCCGAGCCGGCGGTGGGGCGGCCCCCTCCGATCACGATTCGTCCGCCGCCGAAAATAGTTGCGGTGTGGTCCGACCGCGGAACGCGGAGCCCGATCCCGGGGACCGAGAACACTCGGTTGGCGCTCGGCGCGACGATCTCGACCGACCCGACCGGCCCGCCGTCCGGCGTCCGGCCGCCCAGGACGGCGGCCAGCCCGCCGCCGAGGTCGACCGCCTCGGCGCCCGCGCGGGGCGTGGCGAGCGGCGCGCCCGGCCGCACGCTGAGGCTGAAGGGGAACGTCCCGGTGCCGGGCGTCGACCAGCCGAGAGTGAGCGCGGCCCCCTCCGCGCCGTCAAGGCCGACGGCGACGGCCGTCCGGTCACCGGTCGCGGCGAGCGCGGGGCCGGTGAGTGCGGCGAACCCGCTGGCGCCGCCCTCGGGCGACAGGCGCGTGAGGGTGAACGTGAAGCCGTTGCCGCCGTCCACGCGGTAGACGTCGACGGTCGGGGACGCCGCGACGCCCGGCGTCCGGCCACCGAGGAGGTAGAGGTACGTCGTGCCGTCGAGCGTGACGGCACGCGTCACGTGCCCGCTGCGGGCGGGCTCGCCACCCGCGACGTCCACGATCCGGCTCTCGCCGTCCGGCCCGACCCACTCCACCGGCCGAACAAAGTCGGCCGGCGCCGACGGCGCCTCGGTGTTCGCCCCGCCCGTCAGGAGCACGCCGCCCAGCAGCTCCGTCGCCGTGTGGTCGGCCCGCGCGGTCTGGAGGTCGACCTCGAAGGCGGTGATCTGGGAGCTGACGAGCTGGAAAACAGTGGCCGACGCCAACGGCGCGCGCGACACACCGAACCCGCCGCTAAGGAGGCCCTGGCCGGTGCCGCCCAGGATCGCCGACGCCGCGTTCGTCCGCGCGGGGATGCCAGTCGTCGTGTTGACGATGCCCTGGGTGACGGGCAAGTACACGGCGTAGAGCGTGTCGCGGCGGATGGGGCCCTCGTCGTCGAAGAGGGTGTACTGGATCGCGTTCAGCCCGCGAACGAGTTGGGCGTCGTAAACGAAGGCCTGGAGCGTCGAATCGTAGGGGACCTCGACGTCTTCGACCTGGAGCCCGAGGCGGAGGCTGGCCGACTCGGGCACGAACCGGATCTCGAGATCCGGATCCGTCCGGACCTCGCTGAGGTCGGGCGAGATGAGGACCGGCGACG
>JAAXJP010000582.1 GCA_012269805.1 Rubrivirga sp. | reverse complement strand
CTGCTCGTACTGGGCGAGAAGGTTGGCCGTGACCTGGCTCGAGACCGTGTAGCTGATCTGCGGCGAGACCTGGAGGCGCGACGTGTAGACCGGCGTCTGCTGCGTGAGCGCGTCGAGGTCCCCGCCGTTGTTGAGGTAGAGGAGCACGTCGGTCTGAAGCGGGAGCCCGATGAACGTCTCGTCGTCGGCGACGAGGGCCGTGAGCTGGAACCGGATCTGGTTGTTGATCCCCCGGATGCCGAAGAGGCTCAGGCCCGTCCGGGCGTACGAGAGGTCGACGCGGAGGTCGCGGGACGTCTTCTCGAACACCTGCGCCGAGAGGGCCTGGAGGGTGAAGAGCGACGTCCGGTTGGTCGAGAGGCTGGCCTGGATGTTCCCCTTGAACGCGAACGAGAGCCCGATGAGCGGCTGGTACCGCTCATTGACCGTGATCGAAGTCGGCTCGTCGTAGCCCCCGTCGGCGATGGCCGCCGCGCCGCCGTAGACGGCCCCGTTCCCGTCGCCGAGGACGTCGACGGTCAGGAGCCGGGCCTCCTGGTCGAAGATGGTCGCGAACTCCGTCTCCGACGTGGCCGAGTACCCGTGCTGGAGGCTCACCGTGTTGGCGAGGGCCCCGAGCAGCGGGAGCCGCTCGAGCCCCGAGTACGTGACGTTCCAGTTGGGCAGCGGGATCGTGAACAGCCCGTTCGGGCCGAACCCGCCGAGCCCGCGCGAGAGCTCGTCCGCAAAGTCGTCCGCGAAGCCGGTCGGCGAGAGGAACTCGGACTCGATGAAGCCGAGCTCGCCGGGCGTCGCGGTCGGGTCGAAGCGGGCCGCGTGGCGTTTGACGAGGCTCTCGTAGCCGCCGCCGAAGGCGAAGATGGTCGCCGTGCCCTGCCCCGCCCGCCGGCCGACGGAGCGAGCCGGGTCGCCGCCGCCCTCCGGGATCTGGAAGTCCACTTCCTCATTCGTCCCGAACGCCGAGCGCATCGTCAGGCCGATCGAGAGCCCGCGGAAGGGGGACAGCTGCGTGCGGAGGTCAAGGTCGTGGTTGGCGCCCAGGATGTCCGAGAACGTGTTGAACGCGGCGTCGCTGCGGATCCGCTGGTCGAGCCCGATCTCGCGGTCGATCCCGAGCCGGTAGCCCAGCGACGGGGCCGCGCCGGTGAACCCCGAGAGGAGGCTGTAGGCCCGGCCGTCGAGGCCAGCCGTGGCGGCGGTCGTCGAGCCGCGGTACGTCAGCGTCACGTCGTCGATTCCGGTCGCGGCGAGGACCGCGCGCCGGGCGAGGCGGAGCGGGCTGTACCACGGGGCGCCGCCGGTCGAGTCCGCCGCGGCCGAGGTCGTCTGGCCGCGCCCCTCCCAGCCGCGGTAGAACGGGAAGAGCCGCCAGAACTCGCGCGGCCGGATCCGGACGGAGCTCTGGACCGAGGCCGTAGCCCCGGCCGAGGCCACCTTGAGGTCGGGCGCCGCCGCGCTCGGCTGGTCGCGCCACGTGTAGTTCGTCGAGACGGCGATGGGCTGAAGCTGGAGCCACGAGAGCCACTTGTGCCGCGACGTGCTGACGCGGAGCGAGGCCGTCGACTGCTGCGTGTACTGGCGCGTCCGGACGCCCCCGTTGAACACGTTGCCGAGGGCCTCGCCGAGCGGGAGGACGGTGAGGTCGCTCCCGCCGAGGACCTCGACGCGGTCGTTCGGGAACGGGTCGCCGGCGTTGAACCCGGCGAGCTCGTTGACGAGGTCCTGGTAGACGGTGCTCGTGTCGGAGCGGGCCGCCGACGGGCTGACGCCCTCGTAGACGCGGTAGAACCCGGTCGAGTCGCCCGAGACGCGCTCGCGGACGAGCGTCTGGAACCCCTCGCGCTGGCCGGCCGCGCCGAGGTCCTGGTCGGTGTCGGAGCCGTACGAGAGCTGGAGGAACGGGAACGGCGTGTACTGGACGTTGAACTGGCGGCCGTGCTCGAACCGCTGCGTCCGCCGCGTGAGCGCGCGGAAGTCGCGGACCTCGGCGGGCTCCGAGAGGAACTCGGCGCCGAGCCGCTGCTGCGAGGCCGAGAGGCTCCGCGACGCGTCCGTGTTCATCGTCAGGCTCGTCGGGAGGAGGTTCAGGCGGAGCCCGCCGAACACGCTGCCGAGCACCGGGACGGAGTCGAGCAGCCAGAACGGCCGGACGGCATACGGGTCCGGCACCGTCAGGCGGTAGTTCACCGTGCCCGTCCAGGAGTCCGAGTTGTTGAACGTGGCCGACGGGTTCGAGCCGCGCTGCGACGACAGCGAGTACGACGCCGAGAGGCCGTCGACGGTGTAGCGGAGCCACGGCGAGCGGCTGCCCGTCTTGGACGCCTGCACGCGGAGGTTCTGCGACGACGTCTCGGTCCGGGCCCGCTCGAGGATGGCCTCGGCGCGGAGCTCGGCCGTGGCCGGGTCCTCGCCCGTCGAGACGTCGGCCCGGG
>JAAXJP010000090.1 GCA_012269805.1 Rubrivirga sp. | reverse complement strand
GTCGACGCCCTCGCCGACGACGTCCGCCGCCACCTCGCCGCGCGGCCGGTGGCCGCCCGGCCTGACCGGCTCGCGTACCGCGCCTGGACGTTCGCGCGGCGGAACCGGACCCGGGTGGCCGCCGCGGCGCTCGCCCTCGCCGTCACCGCTCCCCTCGGAGGCCAGGCGCTCTCCCAGCGGCGGGCCGCGGCGGCCGAACGGGAACGGGCGGACCTCGCCTCGGCCTTCGTGCTCGACCTCCTGGCCGAGTCGGACCCCCGCGAGGGGGCCGGCGGGGCGACACCGGTCCGCGACGTGCTCGCCCGCGCCGAGCGTCGCGCCGAGGCCGAGCTGGCCGGCCGGCCCGACCTCCTCGCGCGCGTGCTCACCACGGTCGGCGGCACGCTCACGGAACTGGAGGAGTACGACCGCGCCGCGCCGCCGCGCCGCCGGGCCCTCGCCCGCGCCGAGGCGACCGGCGACGCGCAGGCCGCGGCCGAAGCGCACATCCGGCTGTCGGGGTGGGCCCGGCGGCAGAGCCGCTACGAGGCCGCCGCCGCCCACGCGAGGCAGGCCGCCGCCACGCCCTTTCCACGAGGGGACGCCGCCGCAATCCTTCGCGCCCGCGCGCTCGGCGAGCAGGCCGCCGTCGCGGCCGACCGGGGCGCCTTCGACGCCGCCGCCCGTGACTACCGGGCTGCCCTGGACGTCCTGCGAGGCGCCTCCGGAGGGGAGCGCCACACGGCCCGGCTCCTCTCCCAGCTCGGCGGCGTCCTGTCGGACGTCGGCGACCTCGAGGCCTCTGCGGAGGTCCTGCGGAAGGCGGCGGCCCTCCAGCGGCGGCTCGTGGGGCCATCCCACCCCGACCTCGCCTTCACCTACGTCTCGCTCGGCAACACGCTCGAGCTCCGCGACAGCCTCGCGGCCGCCGTCGCCGCCCACCGGGACGCCCTCGGCGTGCTCGAGCGGGCCTACGGCGAGGACCACTGGGCGACGGCGACCGCCCTCCACAACCTGGCCAGCGCCGAGGACGCGGCCGGCCGGGACGCCCTCGCGGCCCAGCTCTACGACCGCGCCCTCGCCATCAAACGGCGGCTCTACGGCGACGCCCACGGTTCCGTGGCGGCCACGCTCATCAACCTGGGGTACCTCCAGTACGAGCAGGGGGCCGTCGCCGACGCCGAGGCGACGACGCGCGAGGCGCTCCGCGTGGCGCGGGCCGTCTACGGCGACGCCCACTTCCGGACGGCCCTGGCTGCCTACAACCTCGCCGAGATCCTCCTCGCCCAGCGGCGCGCCCTCGGCGAGGCCGAGCGGCTGGCGGCCGAGGCCCTCGTCGTCGACCGGGCCACGTACGGCCCCGACGACGGAGGGACGCTCTTGACGGTGCTCCTCCTCGGGCGCGTGCAGGCCGCACGGGGCGCCTGCGGGCGGGCGGCCCCTACCCTGCGGGCCGCGATCGACGCGCTCGACGGCCGGCTCCGCGACGCGCCGGAGCGGGCGGCCGCCGAGGCCGACCTCGCGGCCTGCGGGGGCTGAGTCCGCAGCGCCCCGCCCGCTCCGATCAGAGCGCGGGGGTCGGCGGGGGGGCTACTCGTCCTCGTCGTCCTCCGGCCCCGCCGTCGGGACCGCCTCCCGGGCCGCCTCGACGACCGCCGCGAGAAAGTCGTCGACGTCGCGGTCGGGCCGCCAGCGGACCTGGCGCGCGCCCTCGGGGTGGAGCCGCATCCAGTTGGCCAGCATCCGCATCTCGTCGACGTCGGGACGCAAGTGCGACTCGGGCGGCGGGAGCGCGGGGTCGAACGCCTCGGCGAGCGCGGCCGCGAGGTCGGCGACCTCGTCCGGCGCCGGCTCGGCGGGGAGGTCCACGCGGCCCGCGAGGCGGCCGTAGCGGATCAGAAACAGCTGGGCCCCGCCCTCGTGGCCGTCGTAGCCCGGCGCGAGCGGCTCGACGAGGACCGCGTCGTGCTCGTGGACCGCGCTCGCGATCTTCCGCTGGCGCCCGAGCGTCCGCTGGAGGCGGCGGAGCTGGTCCCGGTACCACCCGGCGGCCTCGTACTCGCGCGCCGCGGCGGCCTCCCGCATCGCCTCCTCGACCATGTCGACGGCCTCGGTGTCCTGGCCGGTCAGGAACGCGCGGACGCGCTCGACCTCGTGCCCGTACTGCTCGGCCCCCTCCCCGCCGACGCACGGCGCGCCGCACCGGCCCATCTCGTGGTAGAGGCACGGCCGGCCGAGCGTGAACACGTTGTCGTCGCACTCGCGGAGCATGAACAGCCGGCCGATCAGCTCGACGAGCTCCTCGGCCTGGCCGCGCCGCCCGAGCGGGCCGTAGTACTCGGCCCCGTCGTGCGCGATGCGCGGCGCGAACGCGATAGTGGGGGAAGGGTGCGTCGCGGCGCGGCGGCGGACCGGGGAGTCGCGGTAACGCCGCAGGGCCCGGGCGGGCTCATTAA
>JAAXJP010000701.1 GCA_012269805.1 Rubrivirga sp. | reverse complement strand
GTGGTCGGGAGCGTCGGGATCGCGGCCGGTGGGGCCGGCCCGGCCGGGGTCGTCGCCGGCGCGGTGGGCGCGCTCGTGGCCACGTTCAACGGGCTCTCGAGCGCTCAGCTCGCCGCCAACCACCCCGTCTCGGGCGGCACCTACGAGTACGGATACCGCTTCCTGACGCCCACGCTCGGGTTCGCGGCCGGGTGGATGTTTCTCGTCGCCAAGAGCGCGTCGGCGGCGACGGCGGCGCTCGGGTTCTCGGGCTACCTCCTCCTCGCGCTCGGCGCCGACCCGGGGCGGTGGCTCGTGCCCGTGGCGCTCGCGGCGACCGCCGCCGTCACGGTCGTGGTCTACTCCGGCCTCCGTCGCTCGAACGTGACCAACATCGTCGTGGTCTCGGTCACGCTCGCGGCTCTGGCGGCGTTCGTCGCGGCCGGCACCCCGACGGCGCTCGAGAACGGAGCCGAGAGCTTCGCCCGGTTTTTCGAGGCGCCGGAGGGTGGGGGCGGCGTCCGGGCGGTCCTCTACGCCTCGGCGCTCATGTTCGTAGCCTACACCGGGTACGGGCGGATCGCCACGCTGGGCGAGGAGGTCAAAGAGCCGCGGACCACGATCCCCCGCGCCATCATCACGACGCTCTGGGTCACGGCCGGGCTCTACCTCGCCGTCGCGCTCGTGGCCGTCGGGGCGGTGGGCGCCGACGGGCTGGCCGCGGCGACGGCCGAGCAGGCGGCGCCGCTCGAGGTGGCCGCTCGGGCGTTCGCGGTGCCGGGCGTCGCCGAGGTCGTCGCGTTCGGGGCCATCACGGCCATGCTCGGCGTGCTCCTCAACCTCGTCCTCGGCCTTTCGCGCGTGCTCCTCGCGATGGGCCGCCGCGCCGACGTGCCCCGCGTGTTCGGCCGCCTCGACGAGGCAGGCACCACGCCCGGCCCGGCCGTCCTGATGATGGGCGGGGTGATCGCGGCGATCGCCCTCGTCGGCGACGTCCGGACGACGTGGTCGTTCAGTGCGTTCGCCGTCCTCGTCTACTACGCCGTCACGAACCTGGCCGCGCTCTTTGTGCCGGCCGAGGGGCGGCTCTTCCCGAAGTGGGTGTCCGCCGCCGGCCTCGTCGCATGCGCCGGGCTCGCGTTCTTCGTCGAGCCGTTGTACTGGGGCGTCGGGCTGGGCATCCTGGCGCTCGGGCTGGCCTGGCACGCCGTCGCCCGTCGGCTCCAGGGGCGCGACGCGTCGGCGGCCTCGTAGCGACCGGGCCGCCGCGGCGACCCGGCGACCCGGTCGGAGGGGCCACCGAGGCGGCCGGGGTCAGGCCTCGTCCGGCAGGCGCTCGTGGTAGATCTCGCCGCCGAGCTGTTCGAACTGCCGGGCCTTCTCGCGCATCCCCTCGGGAATGGCCGCCTCGACGTCGACCCCGTGCTCGGCCGCGTAGTCGCGGACGTCCTGGGTGATCTTCATCGAGCAGAACTTCGGCCCGCACATCGAGCAGAAGTGGGCCACCTTCGCCGACTCCTTCGGGAGCGTCTCGTCGTGGAACGCGCACGCCTTCTCGGGGTCGAGGCCGAGGTTGAACTGGTCCTCCCAGCGGAACTCGAAGCGGGCCTTCGAGAGCGCGTTGTCGCGGGCCTGCGCGCCGGGGTGGCCCTTTGCGAGGTCGGCCGCGTGCGCCGCGATCTTGTACGTGATCACGCCCTCGCGCACGTCGTCGCGGTTGGGCAGGCCGAGGTGCTCCTTCGGCGTCACGTAGCACAGCATCGCGCAGCCGAACCACCCGATCATCGCCGCGCCGATGCCGCTCGTGATGTGGTCGTAGCCCGGCGCGATGTCGGTCGTGAGGGGTCCGAGCGTGTAGAACGGAGCCTCGCCGCACCAGTCGAGCTGCTTCTGCATGTTCTCCTGGATGAGGTGCATCGGGACGTGGCCCGGCCCCTCGTTCATCACCTGGACGTCGTGGGCCCACGCCTTCTTGGTCAGCTCGCCCTGGACGTAGAGCTCGGCGAACTGGGCGTCGTCGTTGGCGTCCTCGATGGAGCCCGGGCGGAGGCCGTCGCCGATCGAGAACGACACGTCGTAGGCCGCGCAGATCTCGCAGATCTCGTCCCAGTGCGTGTAGAGGAAGTTCTCCTGGTGGTGCGCGAGGCACCACTTGGCCATGATCGACCCGCCGCGCGAGACGATGCCGGTCCGCCGGCTCGCGGTGAGCGGGACGAACCGGAGGAGCACGCCCGCGTGGATCGTGAAGTAGTCGACGCCCTGCTCGGCCTGCTCGACGAGCGTGTCCCGGAACAGGTCCCACGTGAGGTCCTCGGGCACGCCGCCCACTTTTTCGAGCGCCTGGTAGATCGGGACCGTCCCGATGGGGACCGGCGAGTTGCGCAGGATCCACTCGCGCGTCTCGTGGATGTGCTTGCCCGTCGAGAGGTCCATGACCGTGTCGGCCCCCCAGCGGA
>JAAXJP010000238.1 GCA_012269805.1 Rubrivirga sp. | reverse complement strand
ACGCTGGAGATCGCGTTCGTCGGCCTCGGCGTGCCGGTGTGGGCGGCCGGGCTCGGCGCCGGCGCGTGGGTCGCGGTGGGCGGGCTGGCCACCGGCGTCGGCGCGCTCGCGCTGCCCCTCATCCTGTGGATGGCCGCCCGGTGCTGGATCGCGTGGACGGCGGCCTGACCCCGGCCGCCTCGGCCGGGCCGCGGAGCCACCGAGGCCGGCGCGGTCAGGCCGCGCGGAGCCGGTCGGGGTGGAACCGGTGGTCGGCCGTGAACAGCCGGCGGTACGCCAGGCCGACGACGCCGAGCGCCGCCAGCGCCACGCACGCCGCGATCATGAACACGATCAGGATCTGGTAGCGGACGGCTTCGGCGGGCGGCGCGCCGGCCAGGATCTGCCCCGTCATCATGCCCGGCAGGCTCACGACGCCCATCACGGCCATCGAGTTGGTGATCGGCACGAGCCCCGTCCGGACGGCGTCGCGGAAGAGCGGCCGGGCGGCCTCCCAGCGCGTCGCGCCGAGGGCGAGCCGGGCCTCGACGAGGCCGCGCTCCCGGCCGGCCCCCTCCATGAACCGGTCGAGCGACAGCGAAATGCCCGTGAGCGCGTTGCCGAGGAGCATCCCGTGGAGCGGGATGAGGTACTGCGGGTCGTACCACGGCTCGATCTGGAGAATCCCCAGAACCGCCGCGCCGGTCACCACGAACGACGCGCCGAGGACGCTCACGAGCGCGTCGGCCCAGATCTGCGGGTACCGCCGTGACGTCCGGCGGACGGCCGCGTGGCCGGCCAGTACCGCCATGCCCACCGCGAGCGAGACGATCAGGAGCGCGTTCTCGCTCGAAAAGACCCACTCCAGCACGAGCCCGACGAGGAAAAGCTGGGCCACCATCCGCGTCGCGGCGACGGCCAGCCCGCGCGTCAGGCCGAGCTTGAGCGCGATCGACGCGCCGAGCGCGACGACGAGCAGGAGCGACGCGAGCGCCAGCTGCCCCAGCGAGATGTCGACGGCGCCGCTCACAGGTCGAGGGACTGGTCGGTGACGCGGTCGAGTTGGGGGGCGTCGTGGCTCGTCCAGACGGCGGCGCGGCGATCGTCGGCGGCGAGGAAGCCCGCGACGACGGCCTCGACCGCCTCGGCGCGCTCCGGGGCGAGGCCGGCCGTCGGCTCGTCCAAGAGAAGGACGGTTGGGTCGGTGAGGAGCGCGCGCATCAGCCCGACCGTCTGCTGCTCGCCGCCCGAGAGCCCGTCGACGGACTGGGCGAGGAGGCCGGCGTCGCGCCCGAGGCGGGCGAGGAGAGACCGGGCACGTTCGGCGTCGTAGGCGTCGCCGTCGCGGACGGCGAAGGCGAACGGGGCGCGGAGGTTGCCCTCGACGGTCCCCTCGAAGAGCGCCGGTCGCTGGGCGGCATACGCGACCGCGGCGCGGTGGCGGGGGAGGCTGCGGACGGGGCCGCCCTCCGACAGCACCTCGCCCTCCTCGAGCGCGTCGAGCCCGGCGAGCGCGCGGAGGAGAACCGTCTTGCCCGCGCCCGACGGCCCACGGACTGCCAGCCGGTCGCCCGGCGCCACGTCGAGGTCGAGCCCGCGCCACACCCACCGCTCGCCGACGCGGCGGCCGGCGTTCCGGAGCGAGACGAGAGGAACCGACATGCGGGGCAGACCGCACCGCGCCGGCGGGGTTTCCGCAGGCCAGCTCCGCGATGCAGGTCGGGCCCGCCCACCTCGGTGTCGAGGCGGGGATGGTGGCATCGAGCCTCCGGATCGCTCGGGAGGCACGGGGGTGAGGGGCCTGGCCACACGGGCCGGGTAGCGGCGAGCGCGCCGCACGGAGAAGAAAAGCGCTTCCGGGAGCGAATCTGGAGGGGGCGTCCCCGGCCCCCTTGCGCGGTGCCGACGTCGGGGGCTACCCTCCGGCCATGATCGCCACCCGCCCCGTGTTCGCCGCCACCTCGTTTTACGGGTATTGGTTTACGCGTCCGGCGGGCCGGAAGCGCTAGGAGACCATCCCCTCCTCGCCTCACGCAGCCCGCCCACCCGGCGGGCTTTTTTGTTGCCCCACGCCCATGTCCGACCTCTCCACCCTCCGCGACGACCTCGACGCCGTCGACCGCAAGCTCGTCGAGGCCCTCGCCGAACGGCAGCGCCTCGTGTCCGACGTGGCCGCCGTCAAGGCCGCCGACGGCGCGCTCCCGATCCAGGACCCCGACCGCGAGCAGTCGCTCCTCACGCGGGTCCACCAGCTGGCCGAGGCGGCCGGCGTCGACGGCTACTTCGCGTCGCAGCTGTACCGCCAGATCCTGCGCCACTCGGTCCGCTACCAGGCCGTCCGCCAGTCGGGCGAGGCCGGGCTCCGCGTGGCGTACCAGGGCGTCGAGGGGTGCTACAGCCACTCGGCCGCGCGCCACCACTTCGCGGCGGTCGACGGCGTGGGGTACCTCGGCACGAGCACGTTCGGCGGGGCCATCGAGGCGCTCAAGAGCGGGAAGGCCGACCGCGCGCTCCTCCCGGTCGAGAACACGACGGCCGGGCCGATCTCGGGCGTCTACGACCTCCTCGTCGAGCCCGGCCTCCACATCGTGGGCGAGGAGGTCCTGAAGGTCGAGCACTGCCTGCTCGGGATCCCCGGGGCCAAGCTGGAGGACGTCGAGCGAATCGGGACGCACCCGCAGGCCATCCGTCAGTGCAGCCTGTTCCTGGACGACTTCAAGCACCACGGCGGCCACGTCGACTCGGAGGACGACACGGCCGGGGCGGCCAAGGCCGTCGCCGAGGCGGGCGATCCCACGCGGGCCGCCATCGCGGGCGAGGACGCCGCCGAGCACTACGGCCTCGAGGTCCTCAAGCGGAACGTGGCGAACCGGAAGGACAACTTCACGCGGTTCCTCATCGTCGCGGCCGAGCCGCTCGGGCACGACCAGCGGCTCCCGCACAAGACCTCGCTCGTGCTCGCGACCGAGCACGGGCCCGGCAAGCTGGCCGCCGTCCTCCAGGTGTTCGCCGAGGCCGAGGTCAACCTGACCAAGCTCGAGAGCCGGCCGTCCCCGACGACGCCGTTCGAGAGCCTGTTCTACCTCGACCTCGAAGGGGGGACCCACGAGGCCGCGGTCGCCGAGGCCATCGAGGCCGCCGAGGCCCACACGAAGGCGCTCCGCGTGCTCGGCTCGTACCCCGTCTTCCGCGCCGAGACGCCGCGGGCGGCCCTCGCGTCCGCCTCGGGGGACGGCGCGGCGCCGCGCTCCAAAGCCACGGCCCCGCCCAGCGTCAAGCCCAGCCGTCGGAAACTCGGCGACCGCCAGGGCCGGCCGGACACCGTCGTCGAGATCGCGGGCGTCCGGATCGGGGGCGACGAGCCGCCGGTCCTCATCGCCGGGCCGTGCTCGGTCGAGAACCGCGACCAGATCTTCGAGTCGGCCCGGGCCGTCCGCGCGGCGGGCGGAGTCATGCTCCGCGGCGGCTGCTTCAAGCCGCGGACGCTGCCCTACGACTTCCAAGGGCTCGGGTTCGAGGGCCTCGCCATGATGCACGAGGCGGGCCGCCAGAACGGGCTCCCGATCGTGACCGAGGTCGTCCACCCGAAGGACGTCGAGGCGATCGCCCGCGAGGCCGACGTGCTCCAGATCGGCGCGCGCAACATGCAGAACTTCGAGCTGCTCAAGGAGGTCGGGAAGAGCCACGCGGCGGTCCTCCTCAAGCGCGGGATGTCCTCGTCCATCGACGAGTGGCTGGCGGCGGCGGAGTACGTCCTCGCCGGTGGCAACGAGCGCGTGATCCTGTGCGAGCGCGGGATCCGGACGTTCGAGACGGCCACGCGCAACACGCTCGACGTGTCGGCGGTGGTCGTCGCCCGCGAGCGGACGCACCTCCCGGTGATCGTGGACCCGAGCCACGCGGCCGGCCTCCGGCGCTGGGTCCCGGCCCTCGCCAAGGCCGCGATCGCGGCCGGCGCGCACGGCCTCATCGTGGAGGCCCACCCGGACCCCGACCACGCGCTCTCCGACGGGCCGCAGTCGCTGACCTTCAGTCAGCTCGACGAGTTGGCGAGCGAGATCGGCGTGGCGCCGGCCGTCGCGGCCTAGGTCTCCACCCCGCCCGCCTCGACAACGCGACCGAGGCGGGCGGAGTCGGGCGTGCCATCAGCGGACGACCATGAGCGGGCGTGTGAGCGTCCGGCCGTCGACGTCGACGCGGACCACGTAGGGCCCGGCCGGGAGCCGGCCGGCGTCGACGACCACCGGCCCGCCGCCGGCTGCGAGCACTGTCGGCACCGGGGCCAGGACGGTCCGGCCGAGCACGTCGTACACGGCGACTGTCGCGGAGGTCACGGAGGGCACGGCCACGTCGAGCGCAACGAGCCCTCGCGCCGGGTTCGGCCGCGGCGTGGCGAGCGCGTAGCCCTCAGCATCGGCCGGGCTCTCGGATGCCGTTCCAGTCGGCCCGTCGGCGACCGAGATCTGGGCCGATGGTTCGAGAAAGCCGGTCTCGTCGGTGTCGAGGAAGATGACGATACCCTGGGCTGTCCTGAACTCGTAGATCACGTCGGCGCCGTCCGGGTCGCCGACTGGCGTGCGTGTCACTTTGACGCGGAGCGCCGGGACCGTCCCCGCGACGCCCGGGACCGCAACGGCGCCCCACCCGTCGACCTCGTACGCCGCGATGATGTCGCCCTCGTTTGATGAGGTCGGCGACGACTGCCACGAGTCGCCGAAGGTGTAGGTCGGGAGCGCTTCGAGAATCCCGTCGGGCAAGTAGGCTTCGTCGAGCCCAATGACCTCCTCTCCATCGATCACGAAGGTGACGATGTCTCCGAGCCGACGAGTCCCGGCGGCGTCGGTCCGGTAATAGATGTAGAACGTCTCGTCGCCGACCTCGCCCTCGAGCCCGAGGCGGACGCGGTAGGTCACGGTTGCCTGGTTGAAGGGCGGGTCGGACGCCACGGGCCCCGTGGCTCCCTCGTCCACTTCTGTAATGAGGTCGTATTGGTCGGACAAGGTGAGGCCAGTAAAGTCCCACGTTTGTCCACCGCCGTTCTGTGCGGCGAGGGCAACGAGGGCGTCCGTGTCGACCCCGTCCGCGTTTTCCACGTCATAGTAGGCGGCGGATCGGAACGGAATCCCGTCCTCAGCCTGGAGGGTGATCTGGGCGAAGGCCGGACCCGCGAGAAGGAGCAACGTGATGGCTGCCAGTAGGGAGGCGCGAAGTTGCATGCGTGAGGGAGAGTTAGGGCGCCGGGAAGTTAGCAGTGCGCCTCACCTTTCCACCCCACATCGCGCTGGGAATTGCACTTCGACCTGTCTACGGTGAGACCTACTCGTCGTCCTCGACGATCTGGCGCAGGACGGGGTCCTGGAGGCCTCCCGCGCCGTCGCCCTCCATCTCCTCCTCGACCGCGTCGAGGAGCACCTCGGCCTCGGTCTCGCCGGCCCGCTCGAGCACGACGAGCGCGGCGAACCCGTCGGTCGCGCCGCCGCCGCCCATCGGGGACGCCTGGGCGACGCGCCAGCCGGCGCGGAGGTGCTGGTCGAGGTCGTCGAGCGAGGCCGTCCGAGCGCCGGTCGGGCCGACGGTGACGACGAGGGCTTTCTGGGGCATGACGCGTCGCGGGGGGCGCTGAGAGCGCGCGAGGGGCGGCCCGGTTCCGCCCCGCACGGGAACCCCCGCGGGGCGTCGGGCGAACGCTCCGTCCTCTCACGCCGCACCCATGCTCCGTCTGCCTGCTCCTCTTCTCGCCGCCCTCGTGGCGATCGCCGGCTGTTCTGGGACGCCCGCTCTCGACGACGCCTCGACTCTGCCCCTCCCTGACGTCGAGGCCGAGACCGCCGGCTTCGTCACCCGCCTCGGCGACGACACGCTCGCGGTCGAGCGGTTCACGATCATGCCCGGCGGCATGGAGGCGACCGTCGCCGTCCGCGCGCCGCGCACGACGCTGACGGCCTACACCCTCGACCTCGGCCCCGACGGCGGGCTGGAAGCCTATGAGGCGGTGACCCGGCAGCCCCTCACCGGCGAGATCCTCCGCCGCCAGGCGGTCACGTCGGCCGGCGACAGCCTCCGAGTCACGTCCTCGGAAACGGTGGGCGAGACCGAGGTGCGGATGGTCGCCGGGGCCGAGCGCCCGTTGCCGTTTGTCGACCTCGTCCACTGGCCGTTCGAGCTGATGGTGCGGCGGGCCGTCGCGGCGGGCGGGCCGCTGGAGCAGCCCCTCTTTACGTCGCGAGGCGTCGTCGCCTTCACGAGCGACGTCGAGGACGACGGCTCGGTCACGGTCACGCACCCGTTCCGCGGCAGCATGGTCGTGGAGCCCGACGACGACGGCCGGCTCCTCGAGCTCGACGCGGGCGCCACGACACGGAAGCTGACCGTGGTGCGCGTGGAGGACGTGGACGTGGAGGCCGCCGCGCGACGGTGGGCGCAGATGGACGCGGCGGGGAGGTCGGCCGGCGAGCTGTCGGGCCGCGCCGAGGCGGCCGGCGACATCGGGCCCGCGACGATCTCGGTCGACTACGGGGTGCCCCAGAAGCGGGGCCGCGCGATCTGGGGCGCGCTCGTGCCGTGGGGCGAGCTCTGGCGGACCGGCGCCAACCGCGCCACGCACCTCGAGACGAACCACGCGCTCGTCCTCGGCGAGGGCGACGGCGCCCTCGCGGTCCCGGCCGGCGTCTACACCCTGTTCTCGATCCCCGAGGCCGACGGGGGCGTGCTCATCGTGAACCGCCAGACGGGGCAGGGCGGGACGACCTACGACGAGGCCCGCGACCTCGGCCGCGTGACGCTGGCGCGGTCGCCGCTCGACGAGACCGTCGAGGCGTTCACGATCGCCGTCGAGTCGACCGGCGCCCGGTCCGGCGTCTTGTCGCTGCGGTGGGACCGCGACGCGTTCTCCGTCCCGATCTCCGTCCCCGACTGACCCCGTCGGCCTCGGTGAGCCGGCCGGGCGACCGAGGCGGACCGACTCGCTCATGGATCTCGACCTCGACGCGCTCGCGCCCCGGGCCGGCTTCAAGCTCCTCTCCGCGCTCGTCGTGCCGCGCCCGATCGCCTGGGTCACGACGCGGAACGCCAGCGGGAGCGTCAACGCGGCGCCGTACAGCTTTTTCAACCTGATGGGCCACGACCCGCACCTCGTGGCCCTCGGCCTGTCGCAGCCCGAGGACCGGGCCGTCAAGGACACCGCCGCCAACGTCCGCCGGACGGGCCGCTTCGTGGTCAACGTCGTGAGCGAGGCCGTGGCGGAGGCGATGCACCGCTCGTCGGGCGCCTACCCCTCGGGCGCGAGCGAGGCCGACGCGCTCGGGCTCGAGCTGGCCGCCGCGCCGGCCGGCGACGTGCCGCGGATCGCGGCGGCCCCGGCCGCCCTCGCGTGCCGCGAGCACACGACGCTCCAGGTCGGCCGGTCGCGCGTGCTGATCGGCGTGGTCGAGGGCCTGTACCTCCGCGACGACCTCTACGACGCCGAGCGCGGCTACGTCCGCCAGGAGGCGCTGGGCGCCGTGGCGCGGCTCGGCGGCGGCCTCTACTCGCGCGTCGACGCGTTCTCGCTCGGCCCGCGGCCGTCGGCCGAGGAGGTCGGCGGCGCGTAGCCGGCCGGGCGGACCTCGACGTCGTCGGCGAGCCCGTCGCCCGCGCCGTCGCCGCGGACCGGCGCCAGCCCGGCCGCCTCCTCGATCGCGCCGACGGCCCGGCCCTCGGCCCGCGCGACCCACCGGCGGAAGCGGGCCGCCGTCTCGGCCTGGGCCGCTTGGTGCCCGTCGAGGTAGTCGAGCAGCGGGTCGAGGTCGAGCGTCTCGGCGCGGACGCCGGCGCCGGCCGCCACGGCGTCGGCCGCGTTGCAGCGCTGCTCGTAGTGGCCGGGCGTCGGGACGAGGAGGGCCGGCGTGCCGAGCCACATCGCCTCGGAGACCGTCTCGAACCCGGCCGTGCAGACGACGCCGCGGGCCGCGGCCATCCGCTTGAGGAATTCCGTCCCGCTGAGCCCGTGGAACGTCAGGGCCGGGCTGTGGTCGTGCGGCTCGATGGGCGCGAACGTGTGGATCCGGACGCCCGGGTTCCGGTCGCTCCACGCCGAGAGCGCGGGCGCCATTGCCGGCTCCATGAGGTAGACGAGGATCGACCCGTCGCCTGGCACGTCGTCGAGGTCGAACAGCTGCGGCCGCAGGAGCGGCGGGACGACGCGGACGCCCGGTCGGTCGGGCGCGTCGTAGAACGAGAGCGCGAGGCGCGTCTCGGCGCCGGCGCCCACGAGCGCCGTGTAGGCCTCCATCGCCATCCGTTGCAGCGGCTGGCCGGGGAGGAGCGGGTAGCCGGGGTGCCCCGCGAAAAACTGGTGGCCGACGGCGACGACGGGCACGTCGCTCACGCGGAGGAGCCCGTGGAGCCCCATCAACCCCTCGTAGAAGTTGACGACGACGTCGGGCTCGAGCCGGTCGATGACGGCCGAGATCCGGTCGAGGCTCGGGGCGAAGCGCCGCATCCGCGCGAGGTTGGCGGCAAACGTGGCCGCGGGCCGGATCCGCCCGTCGGCGCCGGCCACGAAGCCGGGGCTCTCGACGGCCTCGACGCGCGCCGCCAGCCCCTGCCGGAAAAACTCGGGCACGTCGCCCCACCGGCTTGTCCCGGCGACCGCGCCGACGACGTGGTGGCCGCGGCGGCGGAGCATGGCGGCGACGGCGAGCGCCTGCGTGAGGTGGCCGCGCCCCTCGCCCTGCACGGCGAAGAGCACGCGGAGCGGGTCGCGCCTCATCGGTCCGTCCCGAGGAGGGCGCCCGTGTCGAGACCGAGGCCGGCCGCCTCAGCGCCCAGCGCGAGGCGCGGCGCGAGGTCGGCGACGGAGTGGCGGACGCCGTCGCCACTCGGCTCCGAGGCGGCGCGCTGGATCGGGCCAGTCCACCGGACGATCTCGAGCCGGCCGTCGTGGTGCTCCACGAGTGCCGTGCAGTTCTCGACCCAGTCGCCGCAGTTGGCGTAGAGCGTCGCGCCCGCCTCCGTCACCACGTCGCGGAGCTCGGGCCGGTGGATGTGCCCGCACACGACGCCGTCGACGCCGGCCTCGACGGCCCGCGCGGCGACGGCCTCCTCGAACCGGTCGATGTACTGGAGCGCCCGCTTCGTCCGGTCCTTGAGCGCCGCCGCGAGCGACCAGTACGGTTTGCCCATCCGCTCGCGCACGCGCGCCACGACCGTGTTGAGCGCCAGCGACACCTCGTACGCCCGCGCGCCGACCCGGCTCAGCCACGGCGCCAGCCGGACGACCCCGTCGAACTCGTCGCCGTGGAGCACGAGCAGCTGTTTGCCGTCGGCCGTCGTGTGGACCCAGTCGCGCTGGACGAGGATGCCCCCGAACGTGAGCCCGATGAACTGGCGGGCCGCGCCGTCGTGGTTGCCGGGCACGTAGACCATCTCGGCCCCCTTCCGGACCTCCCGGAGCAGCTTCTGGACCACGTCGTTGTGGACCTGCTGCCACGTCCACGACCGCGTGAGGGCCCACCCGTCGACCACGTCGCCGACGAGCACCCACCGCTCGGCCTGGTGGTGGCGGACAAAGTCGAGCACGCGCTCGGCCTGGCAGCCGCGCATGCCGAGGTGGAGGTCGGACAGGAAGATCGTCCGGTACGAGGTCATCGGCGCATCCGGGGGGGGAGGATGCCCTCCAACCTCCGCGACGGCGTCCGTTTTGGGATAACCGGCGTGCGACCAGACGGTTACCCTACCGTGTCGCCACGTAGGGGCCGAGCGCCACCCGCTCCGGCCCCATCCGCCGCGGCGCCGCGGCGGCTGGGGCCGGAGCCGGGGGCGGGCGGCCCCTCCGTGGCGGCCCGGTAGGGTAGCGGTGTGGGCGGACGCCGGTGTTCGCCAAAACGCAGACGTCGCGGAGGTTGGAGGGCGG
>JAAXJP010000015.1 GCA_012269805.1 Rubrivirga sp. | reverse complement strand
CGACCCGCTCGGGGTCCCCGAGGTTGCGCCGGACTCCCGGCCCGCCCCGGCCCCGCCGGTTCCGCCGAGCGAGCGCCCGGAGGCCGCCGAGGACCACCCCGAGGGCGAGCACACGATGGAGGACGGCGTGATGATGGACGGGGACCACACGACGGACGGCGAGGCCCCCATGGACCACGGCCAGATGGACCACGGCCAGTGACGGGGGAGGGCGCGGCGTCGCTTCGCGCCCTCTTCGCGTGCGGCCTTAGCGTCTTTTAAGGTGCGGGGCCGCACTTCCGCACGCACGCCCCGTTAGAGACCCACGACCCACGCCCCATCCAGATGGACCGCCGCCACTTCATCCGCAACGCCTCCGCCGTCGGCGCCCTCGCGGGCCTGAGCGCGGTGACGCCTGCCTGGGCCCGCTCGGCCCTCGCGCTCGGCCCGGCCCGCCCGTCGGGTCTCGCGCCCACCGTCCGCCGCCCCGGCCTGGTCGAGTATGACCTGACGATCGACCGGACCCCGCTCCTCTTCGGCGGCGACCGCGGGACGGCCGTCACCATCAACGGGACCGTGCCCGGCCCGCTCCTCCGGTTCACCGAGGGCGACGAGGCCGTCATCCGCGTCCACAACCGGCTCGACGAGGACACCTCGGTCCACTGGCACGGGCTCATCCTCCCCAACGACCAGGACGGCGTCCCCCACGTCAACTTCCCCGGGATCAAGGCCCGCTCGACGTTCGAGTACCGGTACCCCATCCGCCAATTCGGGACCTACTGGTACCACTCGCACTCGGCGTTCCAGGAGCAGCTCGGCCACTACGGCGCGCTCGTGATCGACCCGGCCGGGCCGGAGCCGTACGCCTTCGACCGTGAGATGATCGTCGTCCTCTCGGACTGGACGTTCGAGGACCCCCACGACGTCCTCGACAACCTCAAGAACCGGGCGAACTACTACAACTACCAGCGGAACACGCTCGGCGACGTCCTGAGCGGCGACGTCAGCCCGTCGAGCTACCTCGCGTGGGAGCGGATGCGGATGGACCCGACCGACATCTCCGACATCACGGGAGCGACGTACACCTTCCTGATGAACGGGCAGGCCCCCGACCCGGGCTGGAGCGGGCTGTTCCGTCCCGGTGAGCGGGTTCGGCTCCGGTTCGTCAACGCGAGTGCGCTGACGTTCTACGACGTCCGCATCCCCGGCCTCCCCATGACCGTCGTCCAGGTCAACGGCCAGCACGTCCAGCCCGTCGAGACCGACGAGATCCGGATGGGGATCGCCGAGACCTACGACGTCGTCGTCGAGCCCGGCGACCGGGCCTACACCGTCTTCGCCGAGGCCATGGACCGCTCCGGCTACGCGAGGGGCACGCTCGCGCCGCGCGTCGGCATGACGGCGCCCGTCCCGGAGCGCCGCGAGCGCCCGTCGCTCACCATGATGGACATGGGGATGGACCACGGCGCGATGGGCGGCATGGACCACGGCAGCATGGACATGTCCGGCGGCGCGGCCTCGGGCGGCGCGATGGCCGGGATGGACCACGGCGCGATGGACATGCCAGCCTCCGACGCCTCGATGGAGGGCATGGACCACAGCGGCATGGCGATGGGCGCGGCCTCCGGCGACATGGCGATGCCCGGCGTCGACCGGACCGGCCTCCGCCCGCCGGGCACGATCCCGGAGCCCACGATGCACGGGCCTGACGACCACGGGAAGGCCAACGCGATGGCGCCGATGCAGACCCGCTCGCGCCTCCACGAGCCCGGCGTCGGGCTGGGCGACGACGGCCGCCGCGTCCTCGTCTACACCGACCTCAAGGCGCTCCACCCCGAGCCCCGCCGGGCGCCCGACCGCGAGATCGAGCTCCACCTCACCGGCAACATGGAGCGCTACATGTGGGGGATCAACGGGAAGACCTACGCCGAGGAGCCGCTCATCCCCATGACGCTCGGCGAGCGCTTACGGCTCACCATGGTCAACGACACCATGATGAACCACCCGATGCACCTCCACGGGATGTGGATGGAGCTCGAGAACGGCCAGGGCGACTACATCCCGCGCGTCCACACCATCGTCGTGAAGCCGGCCGAGCGGGTCTCGCTCTTGGTCGAGGTCGACGCGCTCGGGCCGTGGGCCTTCCACTGCCACATCCTCTACCACATGGACCTCGGCATGTTCAGGGTGGCCATGGTCCAGCGCCCCGGCGAGACGCTCCCGCCCGAGCTCGCCGCCTCGTACGTGCCCCAGGGCTGACCGACCCGGGCGGCCCCACCTCCGGCCGCCCGACGCCGCCCCCCGACCCTCCGAGCGACGGGGGAGGGGGCGGCCCCTTCTCCTCCCGATCGACCCTCTCCGATGCTCCGAACCGTCCCCCTCGTTCTCATCGCCGTCTTACTTGCGCTCGCCGCCAGCGCCCCGGCCTCAGCCCAGGACGCCCCTCCGTTCCCGGAG
>JAAXJP010000302.1 GCA_012269805.1 Rubrivirga sp. | reverse complement strand
CGTCCGGAGACCGGGGGACCGTTACTCGGCAGCGTCGGTTGGGAGGGGGGCGAGGCGCCACACGGCCCCGTCGGTGTCGTCGGTGAGGACGTAGACCGCGCCGTCCGGCCCCTGCTCGACGTCGCGGATCCGCACGCCCAGCTCGACGGTCTCCTCGTGCGTCACGGCGTCGCCGTCGAGCTCGAGGCGGACGATGCCCTGCCGGCCGAGGCTGCCCAGCATCAGGCTGCCGGTCCACTCGGGGATCGTGTCGGAGGTGTAGAACAGCATCCCCGACGGCGAGATCACCGGCGACCAGTCGCGGACGGCGGCCGTCAGGTCAGGGCGCGTCGAGGGGTCGGGGATCGAGGCGCCGCTGTACTCGGAACCGGCGCTCACGAGCGGCCATCCGTAGTTGGCCCCGCGCTCGATGAGGTTGAGCTCGTCGCCGCCGCGCGGGCCGAACTCGGCCTCCCAGATCTCGCCCGTCGCTGGGTGCACGGCGAGGCTCTGCGCGTTGCGGATGCCGTAGGCCCAGATCTCGGGCTCGGCGCCGTCCTGCCCCACGAACGGGTTGTCGTCGGGGACCGAGCCGTCCCGGTTGAGCCGGACGATCGTGCCGACCGTGTTGCCGAGATCCTGGGCGGGGTCCTCCTGCCCCCGGTCGCCCGTGGACACGAGCAGCGCCCCGTCCGGCGCGAACGCGATGCGCGAGCCGAAGTGGCGGCCGCCGCTCTCGAACGGCGCCTGCACCCAGAGGTCCTCGAACCCGGCGAGCGCGCCGCCCTCGAGCCGGCCACGGCCGATGGCCGTCGCCGCCCCTCCCGGGCCGGGCTTGGCGTAGGTCAGGTACACGAGGCCGTTCGTGTCGAAGTCGGGGTCGAGAGCCACGTCGAGCAGCCCACCCTGGCCGCTGTCGGCGACCTCGGGCGTGCCGGCGACGACGTCGAGCGTGCCGTCTCCGAGGAGATGAAGGCGGCCCGCCCGCTCGGTCACGAGGGCCCGGCCGTCGGGCAGGAACGCGAGGCCCCACGGGTGGTCGAGCCCCGTCGCGACCTCGTAGACGCCGAGCGTCCCGGCCTCGGTCTCGACGGTCGTCTCGGGATCGGCCGAGGCCGCCGCCGAGGCGGGCGCGGCGGGCTCCGGCTGAGCGCACGCGCCGACGGTCACGAACAGGGCGGCGGCGAAGAGGAGGAGGCGGGGCATCACGACGAGAGGAGGCGGGCGCACGAGACCGCGCGGCCGGCGCCTCTGTTCCGAGCACGGTCCGCTGCGGGGCTAGTTCGGGCCGTCCGGCGGCGACGTCTCGATGGCGCGGAGGACGAGGACCCGGCCCTCCGGATTCGGCTCGTCGGTGAGGAGGTACAGCCGCCCGTCCGGCCCCTGCTCGACCTCCCGGATCCGCGGGCCGACCGGGAGCATCTCCTGGTCGGTCACCGCTCCGCCGTCGAGCGTCACCCGGACGAGGCCCCGGTAGACGAGGCTCCCGACGAGGAAGCTGCCCTGCCAACCCGGAACCTCGGCGCCCGTGTAGTGGACCATCCCCGACGGCGCGATCGACGGCGTCCAGACGGCGACGGCGTCCTCGAACTCCGGCCGCGTGGGCGGGTCCGGGATGCGCTCGCCGTCGTAGTCCATGCCCCAACTCACGACCGGCCAGCCGTAGTTGGCGCCGCGCTCGATGAGGTTGAACTCGTCGCCGCCGAGCGGCCCCATCTCGGCCACGTAGAGGTCGCCGGTGATCTTGTCGAAGGCGGCCGCCTGGATGTTGCGGTGGCCGTAGCTCCAGATCTCGGGCTCGGCGCCGCCCTGCCCCACGAACGGGTTGTCGTCCGGGACCGAGCCGTCGGGGCTGAGGCGGACGACGGTCCCGAGGTGGTTCGAGAGGTCTTGGGCCGGGTCGAACTGGAACCGCTCGCCGGTCGCGAGGAAGAGGTGACCGTCGGGCCCGAACGCGATCCGGCTCCCGAAGTGGGCCCCGCCCGACATGTAGGGCACGGACGTGAAGAGCGGCTCGAACCCCTCGATCCGGTCGCCGACGAACCGGCCGCGGCCGAGGGCCGACGCGGCGCCGTCGCCGTCGGGGTTCGGGCGGGCGTAGGAGAGGTAGACGTAGCCGTTGTCCTCGAAGTCGGGGTCGAGCGCGACGTCGAGGAGCCCACCCTGCCCACGGGCCCACACCTCCGGGACGCCCTCGACCGGTCCCGAGACGCCGCCGTCGGGCGTCACGATGCGGAGGTGGCCCGGCCGCTCGGTCACGAGCATCCGGCCGTCGGGGAGGAACGTCATCCCCCAGGGCCGGTCGAGCCCGTCGGCTACGGGGTAGACGCCGACGGGGCCCGCGTCGGAGAGGAACGAGGCGATCTGGTTGGGCGGCGGCTGGGCGCTGGCGGGCGCCGCGAACGCGACGGCGGCGAGGAGGAGCAGGAGGCGCATGGGGAGTCGGGAGAGGTGCCC
>JAAXJP010000546.1 GCA_012269805.1 Rubrivirga sp. | reverse complement strand
CAGAGCCTAGCCGAAGCCGGGGCGCGGTCGGGACCGGCCGGGCCTATGTTCGCGGCCCCCGAAGCCCGTGCCCATGCGCGTCGCCGTCAGGCTGGCGCTCCTCGCGTTCGTCGCCAGCGCGGCGGCCCAGCCGCCGCCGCTCCAGTTCCACCACCTCGGCCTCCCCGACGGCCTGAGCAGCTTCGCCGTGACGGCCCTCGCGGCCGACGACGAGGGGTTCGTCTGGCTCGGGTCGGAGGCGGCGGTCGACCGCTTCGACGGCGTGCGGGTCCGCGGGCACGCCATCGGGGAGGAGGGCGGCTACGTCTACGCGCTCGCCACGACGCCGGACGGCGCGGTCTGGGCCGGCGGGACCGGCGGCCTGTGGCGCCGGGCGCCCGGGGCGTCGGCGTTCCGCCGGGTCCGCCGCGGCGACGGCGTCGAGGTCCGCGCGCTCGCCGTGGGCGACGCGGACGAGGGGAGCCCGGTCTGGGTGGGGACGGTCGGCCGGGGGGTGCTCCGCGTCGGCGGCGGGACGGTCCGACGGTTCTCGGCCGGTCGCGGGCACGTCGCCTCCGACACGGTCCGGGCGCTCGCGGCGCGGCCCGGCGGCGGCGTGGTCGCCGCGACGACGGGCGGGCTGAGCTGGGTCGGGCGTGGGGCGGCCCGCCACGACCGGTCGCTCCGGGACGTCCTCGCGCTCGCCGAGGCGGGCGGGGCCCTGTGGGCGGGGCGCGAGGCGGGCGACGTGGTCGGGCTGGGCGACGAAGCCCGACCACGGCTGCCCGGCGGCGGCGCGCCGGTATGGACGCTCGCCCCGTCGGCCGTCCGGCCCGGCCACGTGTGGGTCGGGTACCGGGGCGGCGGCGTCCGCCTGCTCGACGCGCGCGCGGGCACGCTCGGGCCGATGCCCCCCGCGACGGGGCTCGCCGAGGCGTTCGACCGGGCCGAGGTGCTCTCGCTCGCCGAGCGCGATGGCGTGCTCTGGATCGGGACCACACGCGGGGCCTACCACGCCGACGCGGCTCCCCCCCGGTTTACGGCGTTCCGGAGCGGACGCGACGGGCCGCTGTCGGTGCCCGACGTGCTCGGGGTCCACCTCTCGCCGAGCGACCCGGACGTCGTGTGGGCCGGGACCATCCAGGGCGGGCTCCACCGGATCGACCGACGGACCGGCCAGGCCGAGCGGTGGTTCGACGCGCCGCACCCGCTCGCCGTCCTCTTCGCCATCCAGGAGGGCGACGACGGGGACGTCTGGCTCGGCGGGCGCGGGGCGACGCTGTGGCGGTTCCGCCCGGCCTCCGGGAAACTGGACCCGTTCGCGCTGGAGGCGGGCCGGGAGCAGGCGGGCGTCGTGGCCGACCTCCGCCCGAGCCGGCGGTACCCCGGGCATCTGTGGGTGAGTACGAGCGAGGCGGGCCTCGTCCGCTTCGACGCCCGCGCGCGCCGCGTCGTCGTTCGCTACGCCACGCTCGACGGGCCGGGCCGGATTCCGGCCGCCGAGGTGTGGCAGACCGCCGAGGCCGACGGCGTGCTCTGGGCGGCCACCGACGGCGACGGGCTGTGGCGGCTCGACCTCGCCTCGGGGCGGGCCCGACGGGTGGCGACCGAGTGCGCGCTCGGCGACCGGATCCTGTCGCTCGCGGTCGCGCCCGACGGGCCGCTGTGGATCGGCGGGCGGGACGCGCAGCTCGGCCGCCTCGACCGCGAGACGGGGGCCTGCCGCCTCTACGAGCCCGCGGACGGGCTCCCGCCGGACGGCGTCGGCGGCCTGTTCGTCGACGGGGGCGGCGACGTGTGGCTGAGCACGAACCTCGGCCTCGTCCGGTTCGACCCCCGGGCCGAGGTGTTCACGCCGTTCGCCGAGGCCGACGGGCTCGCGACGTCGGAGCTGTACTGGTACGCGCGCGACCAGGGGCCGACGGGCGAGATCGCCGTCGGCGGCGCCGGCGGGCTGACCGTGTTCGACCCCGCCGCCGTGGCCGTGGACGACGCGCCGGCCCCGCTCGTCCTCACCGGCCTCCGGGTCGACGGGCAGCCGCGGCCGCTCGACGCGCTCGGCGGCGGGCTCGAGGTCCCCCACCGCGAGAACGACGTGGCGTTCGAGTACGCCGCGCTCGACCTCCGCCAGCCCGGCAAGACGCGCTACCGCGTCCGCCTCGTCGGGGCCTCGGACCGGTGGGCCCCGGCGGGCCCCGAGACGCGCTACCCGGCCCTCGCGCCCGGCCGCTACACGTTCGAGGTGGCCGCGACGAACCGCGACGGCTACTGGAGCGAGCCCCTGTCGGTCCCGCTTCGCGTCCGGCCGCCGTTCTGGCGGACGGTCCCGTTCTGGCTCCTCGTCGTCGGGCTCGTCGGGGCCGTCGGGTACGGGGCCCACCGCTACCGGATCGCCCAGATCCGCCGCGTCGAGCGAACGCGCCGCCGGATCGCCGCCGACCTCCCCGATGGGAGCGGGAGCAAG
>JAAXJP010000484.1 GCA_012269805.1 Rubrivirga sp. | reverse complement strand
AGCTTTCCGAAACGTTCCGCCGATACGGGCGCGCGCTGACCCCCGAGGGCCGGGTCTCCGACTTCACCGGCTGGATGCAGCAGCAGGTCATGAGGCTCCTCGACGTGTTCATCGAGAAGGCCGAGCAGGTCAACCCGCACCAGCCCGAGGGCCTCCGCGCGATCGGCGAGATGGCCGGGACGCTCCTCGACCACCTCTCCGCGCTCACGTTCCTCGCCTACCGGTTCGGCGACGGCCCAGACGGCCGCAGTTCCGACGGCGACCGGCGAGGGGGCGTGACGCCGGACCGTCAGCTGCCCACGCGATCCTCCGGGGTCCGCTCGCCGCGCACGTCCTCCCGCCCTCCAGCCTCGTAGCCATGCCGACCGAGGACACCGGATTCGACGCCCTGTTCGCCGACCTCCGCGCCGAGGCCGACGACGTCGGCGAGTACGAGTTGGAGGTCCGCAACGTGGCCCCCCACGCCCAGTACGTCGAGGACCACGACGCGATCGACCTCATCCCGGCCGCGTTCGTCGCCGAGGTCTCCGTCGCCGAGGTCGACCCGGTGCTGGGGGATCCGCGGCCGATCGAAGGGGACCGCATGACCGCCGCGCTCGACCGTGCCGGCGCGCGGGTGGTCGAGGACCTCCAGGGCTTCACCCAGCGGCTGTCCGACGACGGCCGTCCCCTCCACCCGGCAGGGTTCGCCGACGTAACGGGCGAGCTGGCCGACAGCTACGAACACGAGGCCCGACGACTGTGAGCACACGCCCCGACACCCACCCCAGGGTCCCCGAGCCGTTCGAGTACGGGGGCCGCCACGACGGCGGGTCCTACTCCGCCAGCGTCGCGCTCGACACGTTCGACCCGCTCCCGTGGTGGCGCGCGCTCGCCATCCGGGGCGTCCTCGTCTGCGCCGCGGCCGTCGGCCGGCGCGACCCCGAGGCCCCCGACCGCCGCGCCGCGTGCGCGCTCCGCCGCGTCGCCCTCCGGCTCACGCTCGACGGCGCCGACGGGCTCGACCTCGCGAGCTGGCAGGACAACACCGTCGGAACGGTCCTCGCCGCGCAGCTCCGGGCCGAGGGGCTCCCGCTCCTCGGGCTCGGCGAGGCCCACCGCGAGGTCGACGACGACGGGGCCGGCGTGGTCTACCTCGACCCCGGCGTCCCCTCGGGCTCCACGTTCTGCCTCCGCCCCTCCAACCCGTAACGCCATGTACGGACCCGTCAAACGACGCGTCGTCATCGAGCTCTACGCCCCCGAGTACCTCAGCAACATCGAGCGGCTCAGCGCCAAGACCGACCACCACAGCGACCGCGTGACGTTCCTCGACCGCGCGCTCGAGAAGCTCGGCATCCGGACGTCACGCTACGGAGCGGAGGCGCGGGCGGCCTACGAGGAGGCCGTCGCTGGAGCGCGCACGTACGCCGGCGCCGTCGAGGACGCCGGGAAGCGGACCGAGGCCGCGGCGTCGGGACAGGCCCGCGCCGTCGGCGGCCTCGCCGACGTGACGGCCGCGGCGACGGCGCGCCAGCGCGAGGCGGCGGGTGCGACCGAGGAGGTCGGCGACGCCTACTCCAGGGCGCAGGTCCGCGTCCGCGCGCTCCTCCAGCGGCTGGAGGCGAAGACGGCCGCGCTCCGCGCCGACGTCGACGCGACGAAGGAGTCCACGTCGGCCGCCGTCCGGGCCGAGGCCGCAGCCGGCGCGCAGGCCGGAGCCGTCGAGACGCTCAAGGACCGGCTCGGGCTCGCCTCGCTCTCGGCGAAGGCGCTCGGGTTGGCCCTCGGCGGGCTCGTCGTCGCCACCGTCCTGACGTACCTCGACCGGCTCGCCGGGAAGCTCGCCGAGGTCCGCGCACAGCACGACGCGGCGGCCGAGGCCGCGCGCCGCCAGCGGGTCGAGGTCGTCTCGCTTGGGGTCGCGCTGGAGGGGCTGACCGGCCGGGCCGCGTACTCCCGGGTCAGCGAGGCTGAGGGCCGGATCCGGACGCTCCGCGACGAGACCGCGGCGCTCCGCGAGCTCGGCGACGCCCTGTACGACGCGGCCAACGCGCCGGGCGGCCGGCTCGACACGCGGCGGCCGGAGCTGACCGACGGGCTCCGCGCCCGGCTCCGCGACAGCGAGGCGCTCAAGGACCTGGGGATCGAGCTCAACGGGATCGAAGGGACGCTCGTCGACCTCGCCCGCGTGCGGAACCTCGTCCTCGACCGCGTCCGCGACAACCAGCGGGCCATCTTCGACTACGGCCGCCAGATCACCGGCGCCGAGATGGCGAACCGGGACAACCTCGCCTTCCAGATCGCCCGGTACGACGACCTCATCGAGCGGGCGCGCGAGCGGGCCCGGACGGGGGAGCAGGGCGCGGAGTCGGAGGCCCGGATCAACGCCCTCCTGGAGCGGCGACGCGAACTGGGCAGGGAGATGGAGGACCGGTTCGGCATGGAGGAGCCGGCGAAGCCGGGCGG
>JAAXJP010000343.1 GCA_012269805.1 Rubrivirga sp. | reverse complement strand
TGCGCTGCCCCCGCGGGGTACTTCGGCGTGGGCGCCCTGGCGGAGGTCCCTTGGCGGGCGGGGCCGGGCGTGGGGCGGCGCTACCTTCGGGGCCCCCTCCCCACCGCCCATGCCCTCCGACGTCCGCGCCCTCATCGACCGGATCGCCCACGCCCTCGGGCCGGAGGCGACGCCCGAGCGCGTCGAGCGCGTGGCGCGGGCCGTCCTGGACGCCCGTGCTCCGGCCGGGCCCACGCGCGCTCCCGCCGCCCCGGCCGGCCGGGCCCGCCCGCGCGTCGCGGGGCCGCCCGCCGGCGCGACGCGCGTCGTCGTGACGGCCTACGGCGAGGACCAGCCCGGCGTCCTGGCCGCCATCACGGCCGAGCTCTCGGCCGCCGACGCCAACATCCTCGACGTCTCGCAGAAGGTGCTTCAGGGCTACTTCACCGTCGTCCTCGTGGCCGACCTCTCCGCCGGCGCCGACCTCGGCGCGGTCCGCCAGACGCTCCAGTCGCGGGGCGAGGCCCTCGGCGCTCGCGTCCTCCTCCAGCACGAGGAGCTGTTCCAGGCGATGCACCGGCCGTGAGCGGGGAGGGATACGGGATGGGGGATGAGGAGGGATGGGGAGACGTGTCCGTCGAGCACGGCGTCGCCGAACCTGCCGCTGGCCGGGGGATTCAGAGCTATGAGGACCTGCGCGTGTGGCAGAACGCCATCACGCTGTGCGAGTCGGTCTACGAACTGACTCGGTCGTTCCCTGAGGGCGAGCGTTTCGGGCTGACCTCTCAGTTGCGGCGGGCCGCCGTCTCGGTTCCGTCGAACATCGCGGAGGGGTGGGGACGCGGAACCCGAGCCGACTACGTCCGCTTTCTCCGAGTTGCTCGGGGCTCACTGTTCGAGGTACGAACCCAACTCATCATCGCTCGACGCGTCGGGCTCTGCTCCTCTGAAGCGACCGACGCTCCCCTCCGCGTCGTCGACGACGTCCGTCGGCTACTCCAGGGCCTGATCCGCTCGCTCACGTCCGAGGCGTAGTCCCGCACCCCTCCATCCCCCATGCCTCTATCCCTCCACGAGGTCCTCGAGACCGTCCGCATGACCGAGGCGGACGCGTTCGACATCCGGACGGTCACGCTCGGGATCAGCCTCCGCGGGTGCGCCAGCCGCGACGCCGAGTCAACGCGGCGGAACGTGGTCGACCGGGTCCGGCGCGTGGCCGAGCACCACGTGGCCGCGGCCGAGGAGGTCGAGCGGCTCTACGGCGTCCGGATCGCCAACAAGCGCGTCTCGATCACGCCGGCCGCCCTCGTCGCCGACGGGTTCTCGCCCGCCGACTTCGTCCGCCTCGCGGAAGCGCTGGACGGGGCCGCCGCCGAGGTCGGGGTCGACTACCTCGCCGGCTTCAGCGCGCTCGTCGAGAAGGGCGCGACGCCCGGCGACGCCGCCCTCATCGAGGCGCTCCCCGAGGCGCTCGCCGTCACCCAGCGCGTCTGCGCGTCGGTCGCGTGCGGGAGCACGGCCGCCGGGATCAACGCCGACGCCGTGCTCGCCGTCGCCCGCGCCATCAAGGGGATGGCGGCCCGAACGGCCGACCGCGACTCGATCGGGTGCGCGAAGTTCGTCGCCTTCTGCAACGCCGTCGGCGACAACCCCTTCGTGGCCGGCGCCTTCCACGGGCCGAGCGAGCCCGGGGCCGCGCTCAACGTCGGGATCTCGGGGCCCGGCGTCGTCCTCCGCGCCATCGAGGCGCTGGGGCCGGACGCCGACTTCGGCGCGGTCACGGACGCCATCAAGACGATGGCGTTCAAGATCACCCGGGCTGGCGAGCTCGTCGGGCGGCGCGTGGCCGAGCGGCTCTCAGAGAGGTCCGGGAGCCCTGTCCCGTTCGGCGTCGTCGACATCTCGCTGGCGCCGACGCCGGCCGACCGCGACTCCGTGGGCGACGTGCTCCGGGCGATGGGGCTCGTCGACGTCGGGGCTCCCGGGACGACGGCCGCCCTCGCGATGCTCAACGAGGCCGTCAAGCGCGGCGGGCTGATGGCGGCCCGGCACGTGGGCGGGCTGAGCGGGGCGTTCATGCCTGTCTCCGAGGACCAGGCCATGATCGACGCCGCGGCCTCGGGCCACCTCACGCTCGAGAAGCTCGAGGCCATGAGCGCCATCTGCTCCGTCGGCCTCGACATGGTCGCGATCCCGGGCGACACCTCGCCCGAGACGATCGCCGGCATCCTGTTCGACGAGTTCGCGATCGGCATGATCAACGACAAGACGACGGCCGTGCGGATCATCCCGGTCGCCGGCAAGGGCGTCGGCGAGTGGGCCGACTACGGCGGGCTGCTCGGGCGGGCCCCCGTCATGCCCGTCTCGGGCGTCGGCAACGCCGTCTTCGCGCGGCGCGGCGGGCGGATCCCCGCCCCCATCCGCGCGCTCACAAACTGACGACGGCGCGGCCGCAACCCGACCCCGAGCCGCCCCCCGAGGCGGGCCGTGGGGCCCGTGGAGGCGGCCGCCGAAAGGGCAACGGATCGGTAACGCGGCGGCGGGAACGGGCGCCGGGCCAAGCGTTCGAGGGCGGTTTTCTCCCTCGCCCCGTTGACCACCTCCGTCCAGAAGTCCCTCTCGACCACCGCGGTTCGCCCCCGGAACGCGCTCCTCCGCCTCGCCCACAACGAGCGCCAGTTCCTCCTCCTGCTCGGGCTGGCGCTCTTCGCCGCCGGCGCGGCGTTCCCGTTCCCCGACGTCGCCCGGTGGGTCGGGTTCGCGCTGGCGGCCTACTCGGCCGTCGCCAACGACTCGATCCAGACGGTCGGCGTGTTTATCGCCTCGAACCGGCAGCGGCCGTGGTGGCTCCTGTGGCTGTTCATCGGCGGCGTGTTTCTCGTGACGGCGGCCTACGGGTGGGTCGCCTACGACGGCGACGTGAGCTACGGGCGGCTCGCCTCGAAGGGCTTTGCCGAGGCGCCGCAGACGTTCACGTTCCTCCAGGTCGCCGCGCCCATCTTCCTGCTGATCATCACGCGGCTGAGGATGCCGGTCTCGACGACCTTCCTCCTCCTCTCGTGCTTCGCGACGACGCCGGACGGCATCGGGGCCGTGCTCACGAAGAGCCTCTGGGGCTACGGCGTCGCCTTCGTCACGGCCCTCGTGGCGTGGGCGATCGTCGGGCGCCTCATGCGCCGCGTGGAGCAGACCCCGATGAGCCCGGTCTGGTACCCGCTCCAGTGGCTCGCGACGGGCGCGCTGTGGGCGGCGTGGATCATGCAGGACGCGGCCAACCTCGCCGTCTACCTCCCCCGCCAGCTCGGGCTCGTCGAGTTTCTCGCCTTTTCGGGCACCGTGTTCTTCGGCCTCGGCATCCTGTTCTACCTCCGGGGCGACCGGATCCAGCAGGTCGTCGACGAGAAGTCGAGCGTCGAGGACATCCGCTCGGCGACGGTCATCGACTTCGTGTACGCGATCATCCTGTTCGGTTTCAAGGAGGCCTCGACCATCCCGATGTCGACGACGTGGGTGTTTATCGGCCTGCTGGCCGGGCGGGAGTTGGTCCTGAGCCTGCGCGGGGCGAGCGACCGGCCGCTCCGCGAGGGGCTCCGGCTGGCCGGCCGCGACGTGGCCTACTGCACCGTCGGGCTGGCGATCTCCGTCGTCCTCGCGCTCGCCGCCAACCCGGCCTTCCGGGCCGGCGTCTTCGGGGACTGACCCCGTCCGCCTCGGCGCCGACCTGGCGGGTCGGCCGCGGCGCCGAGACGGGGGTCCCCGGGATCAGAGGGGCCGCGCGCCGGCCCGCGCGGTAGGTTCGGCGGATGGCCGCCTCCGCCCCGTTCGTCCGCGCCCCGTCCGTCCCGTCGGCGGTCGGGCTCGTGGTCGCCAACCTCGTCCCGCTCGTCGGCGTGCTCTTTTTTGAGTGGAGCCTGTTCGGCGTGATGTGGCTGTACTGGGCCGAGAACGGCGTAATCGGCCTGTTCGCCGTGCTCCGGATCCTGACGGCCGGCGAGGGCCGAGGGCAGCGGTGGACGATGGCCCCGTTCTTCGTCGTCCACTACGGCATCTTCTGGACCGTCCACGGCGTGTTCGTGGCGAGCACCTTCGGCGGCGACGCGGCGCTGTGGGACCCGGGGCTCCAGACGGAGGGGCTCGCCGCGCTCGTCCTCAGCCACGGGGCGTCGTTCGCGCTCAACTACCTCGCGCGTGGCGAGTGGAAGACGGCCGCGCCCGGGACGGAGATGTTCAAGCCGTACGGCCGCGTGGTCCTGCTCCACCTCGTGATCCTGCTCGGCGGGTTCCTCGTCGAGCTCTCGGGGTCGGGAGTGCTGGCGCTCGTCGTCCTCGTCGTGCTGAAGACGGCGCTCGACCTCGGCGTCCACCTCGCCGGCCATTGGATGCGGCTCCGCGAGGGCGAGGTCCCCCCGCCGGACTCGGCCCGCACGACGCTCCGCCTCGACGCGCTCCCAGAGCCCCTCGACGGCACCGCCGCCCGCCTCGCCCTTCCCGACGACGACCGCTGACCCCGCCCGCCTGACTGCGTCGGGCCTGACGGTTCGGCGCCGAGGGGGAGGAGGCCACGGCGGCGGGGGCTCCTAGAACCGGAACCGCTCGCTGCCCGGCGGTGGGGCCCAGTCGGAGCCCGGCTCGAACGTCGTCCACAGGAGCCGGCTGACGGCGCGGATCAGCTCGTAGCCGGGGTTGTCCGGCACCCAGCGCGTGTCGGCCTGCTCGTTCGTGACCACCATGAAGAGGTACGGGCCGGACGGCGCGTGGACGTAGGCCACCTCGCTGCGCGAGCGGCTCACGACGCCCTGCTTGGTCGCGGCCTGGACGCTCGGCGGGAGCGCCGAGACGGCCTCGTCGTCCCAGTGCGTCCGCGTCAGGAGCCGGTGCATCTCGAGGTCGGCCGCCGGCGAGACCGCCTCGCCCTCGACGATCCGGCGGACCAGCTCGGCCATCTCTCGCGGCGTCGTCTGGCCCCAGCCGTAGCGCTCCCAGTCCGACCGGCGCCCCTCGACGCGGCTGTTCACGCGCGCGTGCTCGAACCCGCGCGCCGCCAGCCAGTCGTTGACGGCCGCGCCCGTCACGATCCCCTGGAGCCACAGGCTGGCCGTGTTGTCGCTCGCCGCGAGCATCTGCTCGACGGCGGTGTGGACGAACACGGTCGCCGAGTCCTGGAGCTGGGCGAACAGCTCGCCCTCGTCCTCGATGTAGCGGAGCGAGTCGCGGAACGTGAGGCGGTCGTCGAGCGCGAGGTCGCCGGCCTCGATCCGCTCGAAGACGCCGACGAGGAGCGGGACCTTGACGAGGCTGGCCGTCGGGAACACCTCGTCGGCCCGGAGCGCGGCCTCGCGGCCCGTCGGGAGGTGGCGGGCGTACACGCCGACGACGCCGTCGACCCCGTCCGCCAGCGCCTCGACGGCCGCCTGGAGCTCGGCGTCGGGCCGCGGCTGAGGCCACGGCGGGCCCTGGGTGGGCGCAGTCGGGCGGGGCCCCGCGCACCCGGCACAGGCGGCCGCCAGCAAGACGAGGACGGGAGCAGGGCGGGGCATGGGCGCGTAGGCAGGAGGCGTCGCGACGGGCGACGGCGTCAACCTACCCTCCCGTGTACCAGATCGAGGTCCCGTTCTCCTGCCCGTACTGCCTGGCCCCGATCACGATGCTGGTCGACCCGAGCGTGCCGGCGCAGACCTACGTCGAGGACTGCGAGGTCTGCTGCCACCCCGTCGAGGTGACCGCCGAGGCCGACGGGGAGGCGGTCACGTCGTTCCGGGCCGAGCGCCTCCAGTAGGCCCGCCTCGGCCTCCCGGCGGACGGAGTCAGACGGGGAGCGTCATCAGGAACGTCGCGCCCTCGCCAACGCGGCTGAAGGCTTGGATCGTCCCGCCGTGGCCCTCCGTCACGATGTCGTAGGCGAGCGAGAGGCCGAGGCCGGTCCCCTCGCCGGCCGGCTTCGTGGTGAAGAACGGCTCGAACACGCGCGTGCAGTGGTCGAGGGGGATCCCCACGCCGTTGTCCTCGACGCGGACCTCGACGCCGCCCTCGGCCGGCGCCGTGGCGAGGCGGACGGTCGGGACGTAGCCGTCGCCCGCCCTCGCGGCCTCCGCCTCGACCGCCCAGCGGGCGTTCTCGAGGAGGTTCACGAACACGCGCTGGACCGAGGCCGGCTCGACCTCGACCGCCGGGAGGTCCGCGTAGTCGCGCTCGACGTGGACGGCCGACGAGCCGAGGACCGTCGAGATGGCCCGCTCCAGGAGCTCCAGCAGGTCCGACGGCCGCCGCTCGCCGCCGACGTCGCGGACGTGGCCCATCAGGCCCCGGACGATCCCGTCCGCCCGCCGCGCGTGGTCGCGGACGCGCCGCGCGTTGTCGACGATCGCCTCGAGGTCGGCGCGGATGGCGTCGGCGTCGGGCGGCGCGCCCGTCTGGCGGGCCGTCTCGAGCGTGCCGAGCAGCTCCGTCGCCAGCTCGGCGTTGAGGTCGGCGAAGTTGGCGACGAAGTTGAGCGGGTTCTGGATCTCGTGGGCGAGGCCGGCCGAGAGGCGCCCGAGCGAGGCCAGCTTCTCGGCCTGGACGAGCTGGCTCTGGGTCGCGCGGAGGTCGCGGAGCGTCCGCGAGAGCTCGTCGTTGGCCGCGCCGAGCTCCTCGGTCCGCACGCGGGCGATCTCGGCCTCCTGCCGGGCCCGCTCCGCCTCGGCGCGGACCTGGGCGACGTCGAGGCGGGTCTGCGTGCGGGCGGCGAGGAACGCCTCGCGGTGGGCCTGGTGCCGACGGAGGTGGGCGAGCGCTTCGGCCGGCTGGCCCGCCCGCTCGTACGCCGAGGCGAGCGCCTCCTCGACGTCCGCCAACCGCGGGACCGCCCCGATGTCGGTCGCGATCCGCTTGGCCTCGTGGAGCGCCTCGAAGGCGGCCTCGTCGTCGCCCTGCGCCGAGAGCACCCGGCCGATCTGGAGGAGGCTCGTGCTCTGCGCCTGCCGGTTGCCCACCTCGCGGCGAAGCGCGAGCGCACGCCGGTGGAGGCCGAGGGCGGCGTCGAGCCGTCCGGCCTCCTCCTCCAACACGCCGAGGTCGTGGAGCGCGCGGGCCCGGTTGAGCGCCGTCCCCGCCTCCTCGGCGATCCGGAGCGCGCTCTCGTGGTGGATCCGGGCCTCGTCGAGCCGCCCGAGGTGCCGGAGCGCGCCGCCGAGGACGGTGTGGGACCGGGCCTGCCCGTTGAGGTCGTCGAGCTCGCCGAACAGCCGCAGCGCCCGCTCGCCGGCCTCCATCGCCCGGTCGGTCTCGCCGAGGTCGAGGTAGCTGTTGCCGAGGCCCGCCAGCATCCACGCCTCTTGTTCGCTGTCGCCGAGCGCGCGGGCGAGGCGGAGCGCGCCGGCCGCGCTGTCGAGCGCGTCCTCGATGTTGCCGAGGCTGACGTGGACACCGGCGAGCGAGCCGAGGACGAGCGACCGGCCGCGGAGGTCGCCGAGCGGCTCCATCTCGGTCTGAGCCTCCATGAGCACCCCGAGCGCGGCCTCGTGGTCGGAGAGGAGCGACAGGGCCGTCCCCTCGCACAGGAGCGCGTAGGCCCGCCCCGGCACGTTCCCGATCGCCTCGGCGCGCGCCCGGGCCTGCCGGCTCGCCGCGAGCGACGCGTGCGGCCGATTGATGGCCGTCGCGGCGGCCTCGGAAAGGAGGGCATCGAGCTCCCCATCGCCCGTCTCCACATCGAGCGTCCGGGACGACGCCGGAGCGGGCGGGGGCGGGGAGAGGGCGTCGAGCGAGGCCATGGCGGAGTCTACGCCCCAGCCCTCGGACGGAGTTGCGGGGCCGGGCCGCCCTCGACGGGTCCAGCCGCGGCCCGCTTACCGGGCGGGCACCGGCCCGGCTACCGCTTGAACCGCCGGATAAGCGACGAGATCTGGTCGTCCGGGAGCGGAAGCACGGCCGACCGCGCCTCCGTCGACGACGCCCCCCGCCGCGGCGCCGTCGTGGAAGGCGCCGGAGCCGGGCGCGCGGAGCTCGGGTTCCCCGCCCGCGCCACGAGCCGCGCCTCGATCTCGTCCATCCACGACCCGTCGCCCGAGGGCGCCCGCCGCGGCGCCGAGGCGGCCGGGGCCGACCGCCGGGTCGTCTCCCGCGTCCCGGCTCCGGCGGGCTCGCCCGCGTCGTCGTTGAGCGGGGCCGTCTCGAACGCCACGCGCTTGAGGTTGACGAGGTGCATCGGCGTCACGTTGTCGCTCGTGATCGAGCCGCCGAGCGTGCCCGGTCCCAGCGTCATCGCCGGGAAGAGGGCCGTCGTCATCCCCACCGAGCCGAGCGCGGCGACCGTGTTGACGACGATCCGCATCGACGGCTTCCGGAGGGCGAACTGCTCGATCACGCGGTCGGCCGTGGCGTGAAGCGCGAGCGTGTGCCCGATCCCGCCGAACTCGAGGACTTCGATGCACCGCTCGCAGCCGGCCTCCCAGCCGTCGGCGACGTAGAAGGAGAGGATGGGCGAGAGCGTCTCCATCGAGAGCGGCTCGTCGGGCCCGACCGCGTCGACCTCGGCGATGAGCGCGCGCGCCGAGTCCGGCACGGCGAAGCCCGCCAGCTCGGCGATCCGGCGCGGGCTCTGCCCCACGATCTGGGTGTTGAACCGGCCCCCGGGCTTGATGATGGCCCGGAGCTTCCGGGTCTCCTCCTCTGAGCACACGTGGCCGCCGCGCTGCTTTAGCGCGTCGAGGAGCCGCTGGCGGATCGGGCTGTCGGCCACGACGGACCGCTCGGTCGAGCACAGCGTGCCCCAGTCGAACGACGTCCCCGTGAGGATGTCGGCCGCGGCCTTCTCGACGTTCGCGCTCCGGTCGACGTACGCCGGCACGTTCCCGCTCCCGACGCCGTAGGCCGGCTTCCCCTTCGAGTACGCCGCGCGGACCATCGGCCCGCCGCCGGTCGCGAGGATGACGTCGACGAGGTCGTGCTCGAGGAGCGCGTTCGTCCCGGCCAGCGTGACGCCGGCCTCGCCCTGCCCGAGGCACCCGAACAGGCCTTCCGGCGCGCCCGCCGCATACGCCGCCTCGGCGACCACGCGGAGCGCCTCGCCCGTGCACCGCCGCGCGCTCGGGTGCGGGCTCATCACGATCCCGCACCGCGCCTTGGCCGCGATGATCGCCTTGTAGTAGGCCGTCGCCGTCGGGTTCGTCGAGGGCACGAGCGCGGCGACGACGCCCATCGGCGTGGCGACGGTCCAGACCGTCCCGTCGGCACTCTTTTCCACGATGCCGGCCGTCTTCATCCCGGCCATCCGCTCGGCGAGCGTCCGCGTGGCGAACAGGTTCTTCTGCTCCTTCGACTCGGGCTTCCCGAAGCCGGTCTCGTCGTGGGCGAGCTGCCCGAGCCGCTTGGCCTCGGCGGCCCCGGCCTCGACCATCGCCGCGACGACCTTGTCGACCGTCGCCTGGTCGGCCGTTTTAAACTGCTTCTGGGCGGCGGAGGCACGGCGGACGGCGTCGCGGGCGTCCTGGATCGAGCGGAGGTCGGCGTCCATGCGTCGAACGGAGGGGAGGGGCCGCAAGGTAGCCCGGCCGGATGGGCCGCCCCGGCGTCGCCCGCCAGTGACGCTCTCGGGGCCTGGACACGCCGGCGGAACCGCGGGGACCCCTCGCCCGGGCGGAGGGTTACGGGACGGCCCGGCGGGGCTACGAGTCACCCCATCCGGTCTCCCACCCGGGCGATTTCTCGACCGGAACCCGTGACGGCCGCCGTGGCACGCCCTTTGTTGTCCCTGCGTGCGCGACTCTCTCTGACCCATGATCGCCCCCACGCCTTCGCCCTCCGGCCTCGACGCCGTCGACCGCCAGTGGGGCGGCCTCGCCGCCGGCCGCGCTTACCTCCTCGTCGGCCGGGCCGGCGCCGGGCGCTCCGCCCTCGCCCTCCAGACCGTCCGCGCCGCCGTCGAGGCGGGCGAGCGGAGCCTCGTCATCTCGCCGCGCCCCCCCGAGGAGTTGGTGACCGTCGGCAAGGG
>JAAXJP010000590.1 GCA_012269805.1 Rubrivirga sp. | reverse complement strand
GCGCTGCGGACATCGGCGGGGTCGGGGCGGGCGACGAACACGCGCCGAGGACGGCGACGAGGGCGAGGGCGGAACAGCGGGCGATCACGGCGACAGGCGCGGGGAGAGCCCCAGAATACGCCCCCTCCCGCCGGGCTCGGGGGAAACCGCACGGCACGGGGCTATGCCTAATTCTATATAGCGGCATGTCGTCCCCCGCCCCCCCGGCCAACGTCCGTCTCCGTCAGTCGCTGGCCGATGCGCTCGCTCAGTACGTCGCCGACGAGGGCCTGACGCAGACCGAGGCCGCCGTCCGCCTGGGCGTGACGCAGCCCCGCGTGAGCGACCTCGTCCGCGGGAAGGTCGAGCGGTTCACGATCGACGCGCTCGTGGCGATGCTGGAACGCGTCGAGCGGCCCGTCTCCCTCGGCCTCGGGCCGGACACGGGCCCGGGCGCGCTCCTGAGCGGCGTCCTCGACGCCATCTTCCCGTTCGTCGCCCTCCTCGACACCGACGGGACCCTCCTCGAGGTCAACCGCTCCGTGTTCGAGGCCTCCGACGTGACGCCCGACGACGTCAACGGGCGCCCGTTCTGGGAGGGCTACTGGTTTGGTCACGACCCGGACCTCCAGGCCACCGTGCGCGGTGCCTGCGCGCGCGCGGCCAGGTCCGAGTCGGTCGCCTTCAACGCTGTCGTGCGGACGTCCGAGGCCGGCCGGCTCCCGGTCGACGTGCGGGTCCAGCCGGTCCGCGCCGAGGCCGGCCGGGTGACGCACCTCGTCGCCTCGGCCGTCGACGTCTCGCGGCGGGCAGCGACGGAGGCGGCGTGGCACGAGACGGAGGCCCAGTACCGGACGCTCTTCGAGTCGATCGACGAGGGGTTCTGCGTCCTGGAGATGATCTACGACGACGGACGCGCCGTCGACTACCGGTTCGTCGAGGCCAACCCCGCCTTCGAGCAGCACACGGGCCTCGTCGACGCCGTCGGGCGGACGGCCTGCGAGCTCGTCCCCGGGCTCGAGCGCTACTGGGTCGAGACGTACGCCCGGGTCGCGGAGACGGGCGAGGCCTACCGCTTCAGCCAGGGCTCGGCGGCGATGGGACGCGAGTTCTCGGTCGAGGCGTTCCGCGTCGGCCCGGCGGAGGCGCGGCGCGTCGGGCTCCTCTTTACCGACGTCACGGAACAGAAGCGGGCGGAGGCCGCGCTCCGGGAGGCGAACGAGACGCTCGAAGAGCAGGTCGAGACGCGGACCCACGAGGTCCGCCACCTCGCGCAGGCCCTGACGATGGCCGAGCAGGAGGTCCGCCGGAGGATCGCCCACGTGCTCCACGACGACCTCCAGCAGCTCCTCCACGCGGCCCAGATCGAGGCCCGCGTGGCCGACGCCGAGCGGGTCGAGGCCGTGCTCGACCGGGCCCTCCGCCTCACGCGGTCGCTCTCGCACGAGCTCAGCCCGCCGGTCCTCCGGGGGGACGAGGTGGGCGTCCTCCTCCGCGCGCTCGCCGAGCAGAACCGCCAGCGCCACGGGCTGGACGTGGCGGTCGAGGCGGACGAGGTCGCGATCCCCGAGGAGCACCTCCGGATCCTGCTCTACCAGATCGTCGGCGAGCTCCTGTTCAACGTGGCCAAGCACGCCGGGACCGACCGCGCGACGGTCCGCGCCGCCCGTGTCGACGGGCACGTCCGGGTCGAGGTCCACGACGAGGGCGTCGGGTTCGAGCCGCCGCCGCAGGACGCGCTCCGCGGGGGCGGAGGGCTCGGCCTGCCGACCGTCTGGGAGCGCGTCACGCTCGTCGGCGGCCGGCTCGACGTGGCCTCGACGCCGGGCGAGGGCACCCGCGTGACGCTCGACCTCCCGTCCGCCGACGCCTAGCGCGCCTCGGCGCGTCGCCGGGCCATCCCCGCTCCCGAGGCGGACCGGGCCGCGCGACCGCTAGACGGCCGACTCCACGAGCCGCTCGCGGACGGCCTTCGCCACGGCCGCGCTCCCGTTGTGGACGTGGAGCTTGGCGTAGATGCTCTGCACGTGGCTGTTGACCGTGCTCAGGCTGACGAACAGGCGGTCGGCGATCTGGGGCTGCGTGTGGCCCTCGACCATCTCGGCGAGCACCTCCGTCTCGCGCCTCGTCAGGCCGTAGTCGGGCGCGGGCCGCCGGGCCTCGAACGACGCCAGCACGAGGCGGGCCACCTGGCGCTGCATGAGCATCCCGCCCGCGCGGGCCTCGCGGATGGCGCCCAGCAGTTCGTCGGGCGAGGCGCTCTTGAGGAGGTACCCGCTGGCGCCGGCCCCGAGGGCGGCGTAGATCGTGTCGGCGTCGTCGCGGATCGTCAGCATGACGACGACGGAGCCGGGGAGCCGGGCCTTCAGCTCGGCCAGCCCCTCGATGCCGGTCATGCCCGGGAGGTTCACGTCGAGGAGCACGACCTCGGGCCAGCCGCCCTCCGGCGTGCCGGCCCCGATCCCGGCGACGCGGGCCAGGAC
>JAAXJP010000400.1 GCA_012269805.1 Rubrivirga sp. | reverse complement strand
CCTCGAACGTGCCCTGGAGCCGGGCCGCCAACTCGGACGGGACGTTCAAGAGCCGGGAGGACCTCGAGGCGATCTATCTCGAGGAGCAGGACCTCGACCCGAAGGCCGAGACGATCGCGTACTGCCGCATCGGCGAGCGCTCCAGCCACACGTGGTTCGTCTTGAAGTACCTCCTGGGCTTCAAGGACGTCCGCAACTACGACGGCTCGTGGACGGAGTGGGGCAACCTCGTCGGCGTGCCCGTCGAGAAGGGCGAGCCCGACGACGACGGCGACCTCGACGACTAGCGCGACGACCGCGACGTACGATGAACGCCCGCCTCCAGGAAATCGCCGACGAGCTGGCGTCGGTGCCGCGCGAGATGCAGGTCGAGCTGCTCCTCGAGCACGCCCGCCAGTTTCCGCCGCTGCCCGAGCGCTACCAGGCCGCGCGCGACGCCGGTCTCGGCCGCGTCCACGAGTGCCAGGCGGAGGTCTACTTTTTCCCCGAGGTCACCGAGGCGGACGGCGCTCAGGTCGTCCGGCTCCACGCCGACATCCCGGGCCACGCGCCGACGCAACGGGCGCTCGTCGGCATCCTCATCGAGGCCTACGACGGGGCGACGCCCGACGAGGTCGCGGCGATCCCGGACGACCTCCTCCGCCGGCTCGGCGTCTCCCAGCTCCTCGGGCCCCAGCGTCAGCGGGGGTTCGCGGGCGTCCTCGCCCGGCTGAAGCACGGCGTCGCCGAGGCCGCGAACTCGTGAACCGGGCCGCCCTTCTCCTGCTCGCGCTCCTCGTCAGCGCGTGCGGGTCGCCGCGCCCTCTCGGGCTCGAGGAGCGGCCGGCCGACCGCGTCCGCACGCCGGTCTCGTCGGTCCACTACCGCGACTACGACTCGGCCGCCACGCTCGCCTCGGCGCTCCGGTGGACGCCGTCGGCGCCCGTCCTCGTCTCGGCCCACCGGGGCGGGCCGCAGCGGGCGCTCCCCGAGAACGCGATCGAGACGTTCGAGTACGCCCTGAACCACGCGCCGGCCCTCATCGAGACCGACGTCCGGCGGACCGCCGACGGCGTCCTCGTCCTCATGCACGACGAGACGCTCGACCGGACGACGACCGGCACGGGCCGGGTCGATCAGACGACGTTCGCGCAGATCCGCCGGCTTCGCCTCGTCACCGAGGACTCGCTCGTCACCACGTTCCGCGTGCCGACGCTCGCCGAGGCCTTCGCCTGGGCCGATGGCCGGGCCGTCCTCCTGCTCGACGTCAAGCCCGACGTGCCCTACGAGGAGCTCGTCGCCGCCATCCGACGGCACGACGCGGCCGACCGCGTCGCCGTCATCACGTACTCGCTGGCCGACCACGAGCGACTGTTCGCGCTCGCCCCGGACCTCGTCGTCTCCGCGACCGCCGAGACGCCCGCCGATGTCTCCGCCCTCCTGGCCTCACCCGTGGACGCGGGCCGGGTGATCGCCTGGACCGGCGTCGGCGTGCCCGCCCCGGGCGTGGTCGACCGGCTCCACGCGGCCGGCATCCGGGCGCAGGCCGGCGCGTTTGGCGCCATCGACGCCGCAGCGAGCGCCGCCTCGTCTCCGGACCCGTACGACGCGATTCTGGCGGCGGGCGCCGACGTGATCTCGACCGACGAGGTCCCGCTCGCGGCCCTCGCCGCGCGCGAGGCCAACCTTACTCGATAAGGCTGGCGACGAGCCGGGCCAGCCCGCTGAGGTCGCCGGGCCGGATCGGAACGGCGCCGACGCCGAGGCGGCCGAGGCTCGACCACAGCCGGGACCGGAGAAACGCGTCGTCGGCCGTGCCCGGGAACAGGGCGGCGGCGACCTCAACGCGCGGCGCTCCAATGATGGCGTCGCGGTACCGATGGAGCGTGCCGAGCGCGTCTTCGGGCGGCCCGGCCACCCCGTAGCGCCGGCGGTACCCGGCCGAGTCGTCCCGGCGGTACTTGGCGTCGAGCACCGCGCGGCGGACGCCGCCGCCCCGGCGGATCGTGACGAGGAGGTCGGGCCGCTGGGCGAGCAAGGCCGGCGGCGCCGGGAAGCGCGGGTTGTTGACGATCTCGACGCCGACGCCCCGACCGGCCAGGTGGACGCCATGCCGTCGCCCCCGGCGCAGCCGGACATCGGCCCCGACCGCGTCAATGCCGAACGGCCGCGCGGGGGCCTCCACCCCGAGCGCCTCGGCGAACGCGTCGACGACGGCGAGCGCCGTCCACGTCTCGAACAGGACCGCGAGGTCCTGTGTCGCCACGTCGAGGCCGCCAGAGCGGAGGTCGAACCCGCGGTCGAGCTCGCTGAGCGCGTCGTAGGCTGCGGCGTAGGCAGGCCGCCGCCGGAGCACGATCGGTGGTACGGTCGGTGGCCGTGCTCCGACCGACGCGAGAACCGGGAGAGACCGTAGCTCCGCAACGGCGCCGCGAAGCGACTGGACGTCGGCCATCACCTGCCGACGTCGAGCACTTTGTCGCCGTGCTCCCTCCTCGCGAAGCACCCGGACGAGCCGGTCTCCGGCTACATCGAGGCGGTGGGCCAGCCACCGATGCGCCGCCGTGTCGGACGAGAGCCGCGCCGGCCTCGCGGGCAGCGTCGGTGCGGACAGGCCGTGTCGGTGGGCAGCCCGGCGGGTCTCCGGAGCGGGACGTCGAATCTGGCCAGGCCGCTGCTCCACGACTGGGCGGACGGCTTCGAGTGCCGGCCGCCGGTCGATCTCTCGAACCGCTTCGGTCAGCCTTCCGAGGGATCGGCTTACCGCGGCGAGCCAGACAGGGATGGGCGGATCGGCACCGTGGGGCTGCCCATCGATCGTCGTCGGACGGAGCGCGGCGACAGCCAAACCGGCCGCCGCGGCTTCGACGCCGTCCCGCATCGCCCCCACCTCGCTCCGCTCCAACTTCGTCGGGAGCACGTCGAGCTCGACGCCGAACTCGGCCGTGCTCCCACGACGAACCACGAACCGGATGCGCCCCACCTGAGACCCGAGGCGGACGCGGCCGTGGAGTATGCGCCCGTCGTCTGCCGTGGCCAACCCAGACGTGACGACGGGGTCCCGGTGCTCCAGAGCGACGGGTTCTCCGTCGAAGCTTCGGAGCAAGACGAGGTACGTCGTCTCCTCCTCCAGCGCGACGGCGTCTGTGTCGCCGGCGGTCGTGGTCTGGAGGCCGTCGGCGGCGAGCGCCGTGACGGCCAACGGCGCCGGGCCCGGGGGGCTGGGGCGGGGGGCGCTCCACGTGAGGCGGACGCGGCCGGAGTCGACGGTGAACAGCTCGTGCACGCCGTATGCTACCGCCCCTCCGCCGCCGCGCCATGTCCGACCCGCCCGTCCTCCGGCTGACGCTCCGCGACGGGCACCCCGTGGCCCTGCGGCCCGTCGTCCCGTCGGACCGCGACCGGCTGGCAGCCGGCTTCGCCCAGCTCTCCGCCGACTCGCGGCGGCTCCGCTTTCTCGGTTCCGTCTCGACCCTGAGCGACGCCCACCTCCGCTACCTCACCGAGATCGACGGCCACGACCACGTGGCATGGGGCGCGATCGACCTCCACGAGCCCGACGCCCCCGGCTTCGGCGTCGGCCGGTTCGTCCGACTTACGGAGGATCCGACGACGGCCGAGTTCTCGCTCACGGTCCTCGACACGGCCCAGGACCACGGCGTCGGGCAGCTGCTGCTGGCGCTCCTCGCCGTCGTCGCCCCGAGCAAGGGCATCCGGACGCTCCGCGGAGTCGTCGGCCGCGAGAACGAGCGGATGACGCGCTGGCTCCGCCGCCTCGGCGCGACGTCGGCCGGCAGCGGGCAGGACCTCGTCATGGACCTCCACCTCCCCATCGACCCCGCCGTCAGCGACTCGGCGGCCGACTTTGTGGAGACGATGGAGCAGATCCGGGGAGAGCTGGATAGGGCGGAGCAGGACGGGTAAGGCCCTGTGCACCGAGTCCTATCCTTGGCGGGGACTCGGTCACGCCCAAAACGAGGCGACGCCGTCGTCGAGCGCGCCTTCCACGAGGCGGGCGAGGCGGGCCGCGGTCCGCGGATAGCGCGCACCGGGGTGGGCGTCGGGCCGGCCGTCGGAGACCCACTCGTCGACGGTCCGCTCGGCCGCGGCGGCGTCCGCGGCGGAGCCGTCGAGGGCCCAGCCGAGGAGCCCGTACGCGGCGGCGCGGGCCGCCGAGCGGGCGCCGTCGAGGCGAGGGACGAGCTTGGTCAGGAGCGCGAGGTCGAGAGGGTCGACGGGCTCGCCGGCCTCGGTGCGAAAGGCGCCTGGGGTCTCAGCCGCGTGGAGCAGGAAGAGCGCGGCCTCGTCGCGCGTCCGGTACCCGATGCCGAAGCCTGACGGGGCGAGAATCTCTCCCGCCTCCGCGACGGCGTCGACAGCGCGCGAGATTACGGCCCGGTCGGCCCCGGAGGGGTCCGCCAGCTCGCCGAGGCGGACCGCACGAGGGGCCCACGCCTCCGCCGGCCACCTTTCGGAGGGTGGGGCGGACTGCGCGCTCCGCCAATCGTCCAGGTCGTGGGCGGCGAGCTCGATCACGAACGCCCGGTCGAGCACCTTCCGGCTGAACGCGTGCGCGCTCTCGTCCACGTTTACGGTCCCGACGAGGCCGAGCGTCGGCGGGAGGCGGACGGCCTGCCAGACCGCGTCGCCGGGCGGGAGCGTCTCGGTCAGGAGCAGCGGGCTCTCGTAGCCACCGGGCGCCGGAGCACGTTGCTCGATTCGGCTCAGCACCTCCGCCAGGTACTGCTCCGGACGTCCCAAATTCATCTCGTCGAGCACGAGCGTGTGGAACCGGCCAGGGTCTCCGGCTGCCGCGTGCGCCACCCGGAGCACCGCGCCCGGCCGGAACCGCCCACCGAGGTCGACATAGCCCATCGTGTCCGCGGGGTCCGTCCAGTCGGGCCGGACGGGGAGCACGGTCGTCGCCCCGCCCGTTGCCGAGGCGACGAGAACGGGCAAGCGGCTCTTCCCGACGCCGGTGACGCCGGCCAACAGGACGAACGGCTTGGTCCGGAGGGCCGTCACGTAGGCGGCGACTACCCATGGGGCATAGCGGTAGCCGCGAGCGGCGAGGCCGTCGATCAATCGCTCTAGAGCCTCAGCGCGGTCGAAGTTGAGCGGCGCGACATAGCCAAGGGGCTCCTCCGCCACGGCAGCCTCCGGAGTGTGTCCCGCGGCCTCGGGCGCCGGGCGGGCGGCGTCGAGCGCCTCGGCCCGGGCTCGGCGGACCGCTTCGACGGCGACCATCAGCGCGTCGGGGTCGGTGCCGAGGCGGGCCTGAACGACGAACGACAGGACGGTCCCGTCGATCCGGGGGAGCGGGTGGAGCACCTGCTGCACGACCCTCCGGAAGCGCGTCTCGGGCGCGTGCTCCGCGTACTCCTCCAGCACCCGGAGGTCGTCGGCGACGCCGTCGCGAGGGACCCACAGCTCCTCCGGGAGCACGGCGACCGGCCGAACGCGGAGACGGTGCGGCAGGTGGCGACCCGGGGCGAGCGCGGTCGCGTCCTCGAACGGCGCCCCGACGGCCTCGAACTCGCCCGCGACCACCTGCCGCCCCGGGAGGTACGCAAAGATCCGGTCGCCCGGGCGGACCTCGGCGAGACGAGCGCGGCCCTGACGCCACAGCGCGAACGTCCCCGCACGGAGGGCCGCCGGGTACACATCGGGCGGCACGGACCAGAGCCAGTACGTCACGGCAGTGAGGAGGGGCGGACGAAGGTAACGGCAGCCTCCGCCTCGGGAGCGCGAGGGGACAACACGCTGCTCCAAGCAGCCGGCGTCGGCGGCACGCAGCAGTTCGTAGGCCACCAGAACGTCGAGTGCGCGCTGACCCTCCTTGACGACGGCCTCGGCGCACAGGGCCGTGTGCTCCTCGCGGGGTCCTCGGCCGGCGGCCCCGGGACCCTCTTCAACTTCGACGCCGTCGCCCAGACGTTCGACGACGCCGACCTCTTCCTCGTCAACGACTCGGGCCCGCTGTTCTTCGCCGACAACGTCCTGAGCCCCCAGCTCGTCGGCCAAGTTGTGACGCTGTACAACGGCTCGGTCGCGCTCCCGAACGCGCCGCAGCTGTTCCAGCCGGACGCTCTGCCGGGCGTCTACGCCTACTACGCCGACCGCTACCCCGACGCCACGTTCGGCCTCGCCAGCTTCCTCGGCGACGACGTGTTCCAGCAGTTCTACGGTTTCGGCCAGGCCCCGGGGGACGTGATCACGGACGAGGAGTTCGCGGCCGGCCTCCGCGACGTCCGCGCCCAGCTGCCCGACGCGTGGGGCACGTTCTACGCCGAGGGCGACGCGCACACGTTCCTCCGCGCCCGCTACGACTTCGTCTCGGCCGGCGTCGCCTTCGACGAGTGGGTCGCCGGCATTCTCGCCGGCTCGCCGACCGACGTGGACCCGGGGACGGCCCGCGTCGTCGCCGCCCGGTAACCCGGCCGGCCTCCGGCGTGGCGCCCTGCTCCGGTGGGTCGGGGCGGGACGTCTGCGCTCAGGGCGCTCCGCCTCGAGGCCGAGGCGGACGGGGCTGAGGTAGATGGGGCCGAGCTGGACGGGTTCGGCGCGGCGAACCGTTGCGCGGGGGTCCGGTACACCCAGCTGCGACACACCGTCGTCAGCCCGGCGCGCGATCCTTCCCGGCTGCCTCACCGCGACCCCCGATGGCCACGATCACCCGCATCGACTCGCCCTTCCAACTCTCGACGGCGTTCCAGCCGATGGGCGACCAGCCGCGCGCCATCGGCGAGCTGACCGAGGGCCTCTTCCGCGGCGACCCGTATCAGACGCTCCTCGGCGCGACGGGCACCGGCAAGACGTTCACGATGGCGAACGTCGTCCGCAACGTGGGCAAGCCGACGCTCGTGATCTCCCACAACAAGACGCTCGCGGCCCAGCTCTACGCCGAGTTCCGGCAGTTCTTCCCCGAGAACGCCGTCGAGTTCTTTATCTCCTACTACGACTACTACCAGCCCGAGGCCTACATCGTCTCGTCCGACACGTACATCGAGAAGGACATGGCGATCAACGAGGAGATCGACCGGCTCCGGCTCCGCGCGACGTCCGCGCTCGTGTCGGGGCGGAAGGACGTGATCATCGTGGCCTCGGTGTCGTGCATCTACGGGCTGGGCAACCCGGACGAGTACAAAAAGCGGATCGTCCAGGTCTCGCCCGGCCAGGAGCGCGACCGCGACGAGCTCTTGATGGAGCTCGTCCACGTGTTCTACAACCGGAACGACGTGGACTTCACGCCCGGCACGTTCCGCGTGCGCGGCGACGTGGTCGAGGTGTTCCCGGCCTACTTCGAGGACCAGGCCTACCGCATCCAGTTCTGGGGCGACGAGGTCGAGAAGGTGGCTCGGATCAACCCGGTCACGGGCGAGGAGCTCTCGTTCGAGCAGGACACGCTCACGATCTACCCGGCCAAGCACTTCGTCACGCCGCAGGACCAGGTCGACCGGGCCATCGCGGGGATCGAGGAGGAGCTCCGCTGGCGACTCGCGATCCTTCGTAACGAGGGGAGCATGGTGGCCGCTGAGCGGCTCGAGCAGCGGACGCTCTTCGACATCGAGATGATCAAGGAGATCGGGTACTGCTCCGGGATCGAGAACTACAGCCGCCACATGGACGGCCGCGAGCCCGGCACGCGCCCGTACTGCCTCCTCGACTACTTCCAGAAGAACCACGGCGACGACTGGCAGATCGTGATCGACGAGAGCCACGTGACGGTCCCCCAGGTCCGCGGCATGTACAACGGCGACCGCGCGCGGAAGCTGAACCTCGTCGAGCACGGGTTCCGGCTCCCGAGCGCCATGGACAACCGCCCGCTCACGTTCGAGGAGTTCGAGACCTTCCACCACGCCGTCACGTTCGTCTCGGCGACCCCGGCCGACTACGAACTGGAGATGTCCGGCGGCGTCGTCGTGGAGCAGATCATCCGGCCGACGGGCGTCCTGGACCCGCACGTCGAGGTCCGGCCCGTCGAGGGGCAGATCGACGACCTCCTCGCCGAGATCCGCGACCGCGTCAAGGCCGGCGGGCGCGTCTTGGTCACGACGCTCACGAAGCGGATGGCCGAGGACCTGACGGACTACCTCGACAGCTTCGGCGTCCGCGTCCGGTACCTCCACTCCGACATCGACGCGCTCGAGCGCGTCGACATCCTCCGGGACCTCCGGCTCGGCGAGTTCGACGTGCTCGTCGGGATCAACCTCCTGCGCGAGGGCCTCGACCTCCCCGAGGTCAACCTCGTCGCGATTCTCGACGCCGACAAGGAGGGCTTCCTCCGGAGCGAGCGCTCGCTCATCCAGACGGCGGGGCGCGCCGCGCGCAACGCCGACAGCCTCGTCGTCCTCTACGCCGACCACGTCACGGACTCGATGGCGCGGATGATGGAGGAGACCGACCGCCGCCGCGAGATCCAGGCGGCCTACAACGAGGAGCACGGGATCACGCCGAAGACCGTCACGAAGTCGGTCGACGATGTCCGCCGCGGGACGCTCGTGGCCGACCACAAGGCCGAGCAGGACGAGCGGAAGGCGAAGCAGGCCGTGAGCTACTACGCCGGCCCCGACCAGCTCCCGAAGGTGGCCGACCCCGTCGTGAAGTACCTCACCGACGACCAGAAGCGGGACCTCGTGGCCCAGCTCACGCGCGAGATGGACGCGGCCGCCGAGAACCTCGAGTTCGAGAAGGCCGCCGAGCTCCGCGACTCGATCGCCCAGATCGAGGCCGAGCTCGCGGCCTAGCCCGCCTCGGCGGCTCTGCCGAGTGGGTGACCAAGGTGGGCGGGGTGGCCTGGCAGGGCGAGATTGCTGTCGCCCCCCTCCTCACTCCGATGCCGCTCCCGCCGGACCTCCGCGTCCTCTCTGAGGACCCGCCCAACGCCGAGCCGCTCCCCGAGGCGCTCACACGGTCGTTCCGGACGCCGCCCGACCTCCTCTACGTCCGCACGCACGGGACGACGCCGGAGCCCGACCCCGCGACCTTCCGGCTCGTCGTCGATGGCCTCGTCGAGCGGGAGCTGTCGCTGAGCCTGGACGACCTGGGCCGGTTTGGGCGGGCTGAGGTCGACGCCGTTCTCTGCTGCGCGGGCAATCGGCGGACCGAGATGCACGCGCTCGCGCCCACGCCGGGCGAGGAGCCCTGGGGCGCCGGCGCGCTCGGCAACGGCCGGTGGTCGGGCGTCCGCCTGGCCGACGTGCTCGCCGAGGCGGGCGTTCTCGACGGCGCGGCCCATGTCGCGTTCGAGAGCCTCGACCGGTGCGAGAAGAACGGCGAGTCGTTTGCCTACGGGTCCTCGATCCCGCTCGCCAAGGCGCTCGCGCCCGAAACGCTCCTCGCCGATCGGTACGAGGGCCAGCCCCTCGCGCCGAACCACGGGACCCCGCTCCGCGCGCTCGTCCCGGGGCTCATCGGGGCGCGGAGCGTGAAGTGGCTGGTGCGCGTCACCGTCCAGGCCGAGGAGTCCGCCAACTACTTCCGGCGCCACGCCTACAAGGTCTTCCCGCCCGAGGTCCAGAGAGAGAACGCCGACTGGGACGCCGCGCCGTCCATCGAGAGCCTGCCGCTCAACAGCGTCATCACCGAGCCCGCGCCCGAGGTCCAGCCGGCGCCGGGCCGGGTGGCCCTCCGCGGCTACGCCATCACCGGCGGTGACCGCGCGGTCGAGCGCGTCGAGGTGTCGCTTGACGGTGGTGCCACGTGGTCCGCCGCCGACCTCGGCGAGGGCTCCCGGTGGACGTGGCGCGTGTGGACGTTCGAGACCGACCTCGGGCCGGGGGCCTACGAGGTCGTCGTCCGCGCGTTCGACGGCGAGAGGGAGCAGCCGGCGTCGGTCACGGCGACCTGGAATTTCAAGGGCTACCTCCACAACGCGTGGCACCGGCGGCTCCTCCGGGTCCCGGCGGGCCCGCCGCGGGGGCGCCCCCGCGGGGGGCGGCGGCCCGGGCAGGCGCGGGGGGGGGGGGGCCGGCGCGGGGGGGGGGGCGGGGGGGCCCGCGGGGGGGGGGCCGCCGCCCGGGGGGGGGGGGGGCCGG
>JAAXJP010000035.1 GCA_012269805.1 Rubrivirga sp. | reverse complement strand
GCGTCTACCCCGAGATGTACCGGACGCGGCTCTGGACGATGCGCCAGTACGCCGGCTTCTCGACGGCCGCCGAGTCGAACGAGCGCTACCACGCGCTCCTGGCCGCCGGCGCGCGCGGCCTCTCCGTCGCCTTCGACCTCCCGACCCAGATCGGCTACGACCCCGACGACCCGATGGCCGAGGGCGAGGTCGGCAAGGTGGGCGTGTCGATCGCGTCCATCGAGGACATGCGGCGGCTGTTCGACGGGATCGAGCTCGAGCGGGTCTCGACGTCGATGACCATCAACGCGACGGCGCCGATCCTCCTGGCCCTGTACGTGGCCGTGGCGAAAGAGCAGGGCGCGGACCCGGAACGGCTCTCCGGGACCATCCAGAACGACATCCTCAAGGAGTACGCCGCGCGCGGGACCTACATCTACCCGCCGCGTCCGTCGATGCGCTTTATCACCGACACGTTCGCGTGGTGCGCCGAGCACACGCCGCGGTGGAATACGATCTCCATCAGCGGCTACCACATCCGCGAGGCCGGCGCGACGGCCGTCGAGGAGCTCGCCTTCACGCTCGCCGACGGCGTCGCCTACGTCCAGGCCGCCCTCGAGGCGGGGCTCGACGTCGACCAGTTCGGGACGCGGCTCTCGTTCTTCTTCAACGCGCACAACGACTTTTTCGAGGAGGTCGCCAAGTTCCGGGCCGCGCGGAAGCTGTGGGCCGAGATCATGCGCGACCGGTTCGGCGCGACGGAGCCGAAGGCGATGATGCTCCGGTTCCACACCCAGACGGCCGGCTCGACGCTCCAGGCCCAACAGCCGCTCGTCAACGTCCCGCGCGTGACGCTCCAGGCCCTCGCGGCCGTCCTGGGCGGGACGCAGTCGCTCCACACGAACGGGTTCGACGAGGCCCTCGCGCTGCCGACCGAGCAGGCCGCGACGCTCGCGCTCCGCACGCAGCAGGTGATCGGGCACGAGAGCGGCGTCACGGAGTCGGTCGACCCGCTCGCGGGCTCGTACCTCGTCGAGCGACTCACGGCCGACGTCGAGGCCGCGGCGCGGGCGCTCATCGAGGAGGTCGACGCGATGGGCGGCGCCGTGGCGGCCATCGAGGACGGGTTTTTCCAAGACCGCATCGCGCAGTCGGCGTACCGGGCGCAGCGGGAGATCGAGGCCGGCGACCGCGTCGTCGTCGGCGTCAACCGGTTCGCTTCGGACGCCGACGAGGCCGAGGTCGAGCTCCTCAAGGTGCCGGACGCCGTCCGCGACGAGCAAGTGGGGCGCGTCCGGGCGCTCCGCGAGGCCCGCGACGCCGGCCGTTGGGCCACCGCGATGGACGGCCTGGAGCGGGCGGCGCGCAGCGACGAGAACGTCGTGCCGCACGTGCTGGCCGCGGTCGAGGCCGAGGCGACGGTCGGCGAGGTCGCCGGTCGGCTCCGCGAGGTCTGGGGCGAGCACGAGGGCTGACCGGGCCCACCTGCCTGCCACGACGCGGCCGACCCCGGCGGGGCCACGCGGGAACCGGGCGGTGCGCTCAGGTCGCGAGCGGGACGCCGTAGCGCCGCCCGAGCGCTAGGGCGAGGTCGGGCGCGTCGCCGCGGACGTAGAGCACGAGCGCCCCGTCGGTGTAGAGCTCGCCGCGGTCGTGGAGCCGGCGGAGCCCGGCGATGCCGGCCTCGACCTCGGCAGCGGTCTGGAAGCGGTAGACGTCGATGAGCGCCGGTGGGCCGGACGAGGGCGCCCGCGGCTGGAGGGCCGTCACGCGGTAGGTCACGACATGGGCCTCCGGGTCGACGGCGTCGAACGCCCGGTCGTAGGCCACGTCGTCGACGGCGAGCTGGAGGTTCCGCTCCGAGAGGTAGTCGACGAGGTCGTCGACCTCGGGCGGGAGCGGGCCGAGGCCGAGGCGGCAGCCGGCGAGCGCCCACAGGACGGCGAGGCCGACGAGGGGTGGCGTGGCGAGGGCGGGGCGCATGCCGCTGCGGGGGTCAGGCCCCACCGCGCGGCCCGCCGAGCGCGTCGGCGAGGGCGAGGCGGAGGCTCCGGTTGTCGCCCTGGCCGTAGCGCTCGGGCCGGTAGTACACCACGAGCGTCCCTCGCGCGTAGACCTCCTGCCGGACGCGCGACCGGACCTCGGCCCGGAGCTGCGTCAGCCCGTCCCGGGCCGCCTCGTCGGTCTCGAACTCGAAGACCTCGAGCACGGACGGGTTCGCGACGCCCGTCACGCGGTACGTCGTGGCGGTCGCCAGCGGGACGGTGGAACTGGTCAGGCCGGCCGGCTCGAGCGTAAAGCCCTCGGCGTCGAGGTAGGCCACGAGCGTGTCAATGCCATCGACGGTGGACGGGTCGGCGGCCTCTTCGATGGAGACGCAGCCGGCGAGGAGAACGGCGGTAGCAAAAAGGAGAAGGCGCATGGCGGGAAGGAGAGGGGGTACGAGAGGGACGCGAGGTCTGGACGTGAAGTAACGCCGTGTCCCGAGCGAGCCGGGAGAGGGGAGCGGCGGCCGGGGGGAGCCCCCCGCGCTCTACCTTGAACCGACCCCGCCCACTCGTCGACTTGCCCGACTGGAGAGTCCCGCACCATGACCTCGCCTCGCGCTCTCGCCGCCTTCCTGATCTGCCTCCTCCCGGCGACCGCCCTCGCCCAGATGGACGCCGACGCCCCCCCTGAGTCTCCCGTGATCGCCAGCCTCGCTACGATTCACGGCATGACGTCTGGCACCATCTTGGCCACGGCCGAGATGCTGGACGCCGAGATGTACGCGTATCAGCCCACCGGCGACGTGCGTACGACGGGCCAGGTGCTCGCCCATATCGCGGGAGCGCAGTACGCGTTCTGTTCGGCGGCGGCAGGGGAGGAGAACCCCAACGCGGAGAACTTGGAGGAGACGGCGACGACGAAGGCCGAACTCGTACCGGCGCTGGAGGCCGCGTTTGCCTATTGCCAAGGCGTCTACGACGCGATGACCGATGAGGAGGGGGCCACGCTCCGGAGCTTTTTCGGCAACCAGATGGCCGCCTCCGCGATCCTGGCGTTCAACACGACGCACAACTACGAGCACTACGGCAACCTCGTGACCTACATGCGGATCAACGGGATCGTGCCGCCGTCGTCGCAGCAGTAGCGCGCCGGGGCGCTCCGTATCGCCCCGTCAGAACGGGCCGGTGTGGGTACCGTGTCGCCTCTGCCCTGACGTCCGTGCCCGGCCGCCTTCTCCTCGCCGTCTCCCTCCTGGCGCTCGCCGCCTGCGACTCGCAGGCGCCGGAGCCCCCGCTCGACCACGCCGTCGTCCGAGTGGACAACCAGACCGGCGTCGACCTCGACTCGGTGAGCGTCCGGCTCCTGGCGCTCCGGCCGCCCCCCAGCGCGGACTACGTCGACCACCGCCGGTCGTTTGGTCCGCTCGCGGACGGGGCCACGAGCCCGTACCTCGTGTTCGAAGGGACCCACCAGTACACGCTCACAAACGTCCACGCGTACGGCGTCTTTCGTCAGTCGCTCTCGGCCCAGCGCGACGACGACGACATCTACGACCCGTTCCTCGGGCCGGGCCGCTACACCTACCGCATCGCGGGCGAGTTCTACGACACGTTCTACCTCTCCCCGCGGTTTCTCGAGCCCGACGGGGCGGCGTCGGAGGTCGAGGTCCGGGTCGAGAACGAGACCGCGATGGCCTTCGCCGAGACGACGGTCTGGTTCCGCGGCCCCGAGCCTGGGGTCGCCGAGGAGGTCGCGTACGGGCCGCTCGCCCCGGGCGCGGTCTCCGACTACGTGGCCGTGCCCCACACCTTCCCCTACGCGCCTTTCCGCGTCGTCTCGAGCGGTGACACCCTCCGGTACCGCGTGGCCGACTACGACGGAGTCGAGCCGGTCGGCCCCGGCCGGTACACGCTCGCCATCCGAAGGCAGGAGACCACCGGGTTCCGTGACGAGACGGTCCTGATCCGCGAGGGCGATCGGTAGCGCCTCGGCCGCCGGGCGGAGGCGCTACCGCGCGAGCTAGGCCAGCGCCCGAAGCGCGTCGAGGACCTGCCGCGCCGACGCCCGCTGGGTGTAGTCGGCCTCGACGAAGGCGGTCGCGATCGTCCCGTCCGGCCGGATGACGTAGGTCGCCGGGACCGGGAGCTCCCAGGCGTCGGTCCCGTTGATCGAGTCGAGCTCGATCCCGACCGCCCGGTACCGCTCGCGCGTGGGGCTGTCGACCTGGAACACGAGCCCGTAGTCGCGCGAGACCTCGTTGCCGACGTCGGAGAGGACGGCGAACCGGAGGTCGTTCTTCTCCTGCATCGACATGGAGCCGTCGGGCGTCTGCGGCGAGACGGCGACGAGCGAGGCGCCGGCCGCGCGGATCTGGTCGAGCGCCTCCTGGTAGTCGCGGAGCTGCGTGTTGCAGTACGGGCACCACGCGCCGCGGTAGAACGTCAGGACGACGGGGCCCTCGGCGAGCCGATCGCTGAGGCGGACCGTCCCTCCGGTCGCGTCGGGGAGCTCGAAGTCGGGCGCGCGGTCGCCCGCGCGGAGGGCGGCGCCGGCGGCCATCTCGGCCGTGACCGTGTCGCGGTCGCTGACCGAGGCCGTCGACGGTTCGGCCGAGGCGGCCTCGGCCGGGCGCTCGGCGGGGTCGGCGCAGGCGGCGAGGAGGACGAGCGAGAGGGCGGAGGCGGTGCGTCGCATGGTGGGGGGACGAGCCGGGGGGGCGGCCGTCTTACCCGTCGACATCCCGGGCGGTTCAGCGTCTGCGACGGCCGCGGGCGTCGCCGGACCCCGGACCCACGTTCCGCCGTTCGGGGCCGCCCCATGACCGTGCCCACCTCCACCGCCGACCTCCTCGACGCCGTCCACCGGGCGGCGTTCGACTACTTTGCGCGCACGACGAACTGGTCGAACGGGCTCGTCGTCGACAACACGGCGGAGGAGAGCCCGGCGTCGGTCGCGGCGGTCGGGTTCGGGCTGGCGGCGCTGCCCGTCGCCGTCGAGCGCGGGTGGGTCTCGCGCGCGGCGGCCCGCGGCGTGGCCCTCTCGACCGTCCGGTTTTTCCGCGACGCGCCGCAGGACGGGGCCGCCGACGGCGTGGGTCACCGCGGGTTCTTCTACCACTTTCTCGACATGAAGGAGGGCCGCCGGTTCAATGCCTGCGAGCTGTCGACGATTGACACGGCGCTCTTGGTGGCCGGCCTCCTGTGCGTTGCCGCCTACTTCGACGCCGACGACGCGGCCGAGGCCGAGGTCCGCGACGGGGCCCACCGGATCTACGAGCGCGTCGACTGGGACTGGGCCCGCAACGGCGGCGAGACGGTCACGATGGGGTGGACGCCCGAGAAGGGGTTCCTCCGCTACCGCTGGGAGGGCTACACCGAGGCGCTCCTCCTCTACGCCCTCGCCGCCGGCTCGCCGACGCACCCCGTCCCGCGCGCCGCCTTCGAGGCCTCCACCCGGCCGTACCGCTGGAAGAAGATCTACGGATACGACTACCTCTACGCGGGCCCGCTCTTTATCCACCAGTTCTCGCATCTCTGGATCGACTTTCGCGGGATCCAGGACGAGGCCCTGCGCCGGAAGTCGGCCGACCTCGGCGAGCCGCTGGACTACTTCGAGAACAGCCGGCGCGCGACGCTCATCCAGCGCGAGTACGCGATCCGGAACCCGCGCGGCTTCGCCGGTTACGGCCCGGCGGCCTGGGGCATCACCGCCAGCGACGGGCCGGGCGACGTCGTCAAGACCATCGGCGGGGAGGAGCAGCGGTTCTGGGGCTACCGTGCGCGGGGCGTCCCGTTCGGGCCGGACGACGGGACGCTGGCGCCGTGGGCCGCGCTCGCCAGCCTCCCGTTCGCGCCGGACGTCGTGCTCGAGTGCCTCCACGGGCTCGCCGCCACGCACGGCGGGACGGGCGACGCGTTCGGCTTCGAGGCGGCCTACAACCCGACGTTCCCCGACGGCGACGGCCCGCTGGGCTGGGTCTGCGAGCACTACTTCGCGCTCGACCAGGGCCCCATCGTGCTCGCCGTCGAGAACCACAAGACGGAGCTCGTGTGGGACCTCATGAAGCGGTGCGGGCCGATCGCCGACGGCCTCCGCGCGTGCGGCTTCAAGGGCGGCTGGCTCGACGCCGGCTGACCCGGCCCGCCTCGGCGCCGAGGCGGAGGGGGCGCCGGCAGGAGCAGTTCGGGGTTCGGCCCCCTCTCGAACCGGGGGGCACCGCCGCTAGCTTGGCGGCGTAGCCCGCCTCCCCACCCGCCCGTGCCCGGACCGACCGTCGAGAGCCTGTTCAAGCCGGTCCACCTCGCCGAGCACGCACGGCGCCTCGCCCGGACGCAGGCCGTCGAGATGGAGCCGGCGCGGGGGCGCCCGCTCCGCCCGCTCGTCCGCGAGGCCCTCGGCGACCTGGCCTCGGCCTACCGCGTGCTGGCGGCGGCCGGCCGGGCCGGCGAGACGCTCACGCCGGCGGCCGACTGGCTCCTCGACAACTACCACATCGTCCGCGACCAGGCGCGCGAGGCCGAGAGCGCGCTCCCGCGGGCGTACTACCGGCTCCTCCCGAAGCTCACGGCCGGGCCGTACCAAGGGCTCCCCCGCGTCTACGAGATCCTCGAGACGCTCGCCGAGCACACCGACAACGCCGCCGACCCCGACCACCTCCGGACGTTCGTCGAGGGCTACCAGGAGGTCGAGCTCCTCACGCTCGCCGAGCTGTGGGCGCTCCCGATCCTGCTCCGCGTGGTGCTGGCCCAGCGCGTGGCCGCGCTCGCCCGCCCGCTCCGCGAGGCCCGTGCCGACCGCGAGGCCGCCGCCGCCTGGGCCGAGACGATCGCCGGACGCGACGACCCGTCGGAGGTCGTCCACGACCTCGCGGCGATGGCCCGCGAGCGGGCGCCGCTGTCCGGGCCGTTCGCGCTCGCGCTCGCGGCCAACCTCCAGGCCCAGAGCGGGAGCGGGACGGCGCTCGAGTGGCTCGAGCACCGGCTCCGCGCGCGCCGCCTCACCCTCGACGACGCCGAGCGGATCGAGACGCAGCGCGAGACGCAGTGGCAGGGCTCGATCGCCAACGCCGTCCTCGCCCTCCGCGCCGCCGCGGCGGCGGACTGGACGGTCCTCGTCGAGGCGCTCTCGGCCGTCGAGCGGACGCTCCGCGAGGACCCCTCCGGCGTCTACGCGCGGATGGACGAGGCCACGCGCGACTCGTACCGCCACGTCGTGGAGCGGATCGCGCGGCGCTCGCCGGAGACCGAGTTCGGCGTGGCCGAGCGGGCCGTCGCCCTGGCCCGCCAGGCCGCCGAGGGCCACGCGCCCGCCGGCAAGGAGGTCGGGACGTGGGCCCCGGCCCCCGACCACGTCGGCCACTGGCTGATCGGGCCGGGCGCGCGGACGCTCGGGAAGGCGGCCGGCTACCACGCCGGCGTCGGGCGCCGGCTGCTGTGGTTCGCCGAGCGGCACCCGACGGTCGTGTACCTCGGCAGCATCGGCCTCGTGACGGCGCTGGGCCTGCTCGCGGCCGTCCTCGTCGCCGACGCGGGCGGGGCCGACGCCCGGTGGCTCGCGCTCACGGTCGCGGCGGCGTTCCTGCCGCTCCTCGACTTTGCCGTCACGTTCGTCAACTGGAACGTCGTCCGCTTTTTCCCGCCCCGGAAGCTCCCGCGGCTCGACTACGACGGCGGCATCCCGGACGCCGACCGGACGTTCGTCGTCATCCCGACGCTCATCACGTCGCCCGAGCACGCGCGCGAGATGGTCGAGCGGCTCGAGGTCCACGCCCTCGCCAACCCCGACGCCGCGCTCCGCTACGGCCTCCTCACCGACTGGGCCGACGCGCCCCAGAAGGAGATGCCGGGCGACGAGGCGACGGTCGACGCGGCCCGCCGGGCGATCCGCCGGCTCAACGAGCGCGCCCGCGCGGCGCGGGCCCGGGGCGACGGCGCGCCGGGCGGCGACCGGTTTTTCCTCCTCCACCGCGAGCGCCGCTGGAACGAGGCCCAGGGCGTGTGGATGGGCTGGGAGCGGAAACGCGGCAAGCTCGAGGAGTTCAACGACCTGCTCCGCGACCCCGACGCCGAGACGAGCTACGTCACCATCGAGGGGGACCTCCGCGAGGCCACCGAGGCGGACGCCGTCCGCTACGTCCTCACGCTCGACGCCGACACGCGGACGACGCCCGACGGCGCTCGCGCGCTCGTGGCGACGGCCGCCCACCCGCTCAACCGGCCCGTGCCGTCGTCCGAGAGGGGCCGCGTGACGCGTGGCTACGGCGTTCTCCAGCCGCGCGTCTCGATCTCGCCCGAGAGCGGGCGGCTGACGATGTTCGCCCGCATCTACGCCGGCCGGCCCGGCGTCGACCCGTACACGACGGCCGTCTCGGACGCCTACATGGACCTCTTCGGCGAGGGGATCTACACGGGCAAGGGGCTCTACGACGTCGACGCGTTCCGCCACACGCTGGGCGGCGCCGTGCCCGAGAACTCCGTCCTCTCGCACGACCTGCTCGAGGGGAACCACGCCCGCGCGGCGCTCGCGACCGGGGTCGAGGTGTTCGACGACTTCCCCTCGCGCTACGCCTCGTTCGCGCTCCGCCAGCACCGGTGGGTCCGGGGCGACTGGCAGCTGCTCCGGTGGCTGCTGCCGCGCGTCCGGGACGCCCGCGGCGTCCGCCGGAAGAACCCGCTCTCGGTGGTGGGCCGCTGGAAGGTGTTCGACAACCTCCGGCGGAGCCTCACGCCGCCCGCGCTCCTCGTCTTCCTGCTCCTCGCGTGGACGGTCCTCCCGGGGTCGCCGTTCGTGTGGACGCTCATCGCGCTGTTCGTCCTCGCGTTCCCGATCTACGCGCCGGCCGCGCACGGCTTCCTGTTCCAGCCGCCCGACACGGTCACGTCGAGCTGGCTCCGCCTCCTCTGGGCCGACGTCGTGATGCACGCGCGGCAGATCGGGCTGTCGGTCGCGTTCCTGGCCCACCAGTCGGTCGTGATGCTCGACGCCATCGGCCGGACGCTCTGGCGGCTGTTCGTGTCGAAGCAGAACTTGCTCGAGTGGACGACGGCGCAGCAGGCCGAGGAGTCGGCGAAGGACATGCCGGGGTCGATGTGGGCGTCGGTCGCGTGGGGCCTCGTAGTGCTCGCGTCGGTCACGCTCACCGAGCCCATCGCGTGGATCACGGCGCTCCCGTTCGCCGCCGCGTGGATCGCCGCGCCGTGGATCGCCCGCCACGTGAGCCGGCCCGTCGACCCCGACGAGTACACGCTCACGTCCGACGACCGCCTCCGCCTCCGGACGGTCGCCCGGCGGACGTGGCGCTTTTTCGACGAGGTCCTCACCGAGCGCGACCGGTGGCTCCCGCCCGACAACCTTCAGGTCCAGCCCGCCCAGGGCCTCGCCCGCCGGACGTCGCCGACGAACATCGGGCTCGCCTTCAACGCGGTCCAGGCCGCGCGCGACCTCGGCTACCTCCCGCGCGGCGAGGAGCTGGCCCGCCTCGCCAAGATGCTGGACTCGGTCGAGAGCCTGGAGACGTACCAGGGCCACCTCTACAACTGGTACGACACGCAGTCGGGCGCCGTGATGGCCCCACGCTACGTCTCGACGGTCGACTCGGGCAACCTCGCCGGTTCGCTCCTCGCGCTCAAGCAGGGCGTGCTGGAGACGACGGCGGAGCTGTGGCCGGGCGGGCGCGTGCTCTACGGGTTCCGCGACACGCTCGCCCAGGTGGAGGTCACGGGCGGCCCGGCGCGCGACGCGCGAGCCGCCGTCCAGCGCGTGCTCGACGAACGGGCGCCGCGTGGGATCGCAGCCTGGCGCGAGCGGATCGTGACCGTCGACCGCCTCGCGCGCGGGCTCGCGTCCGCGGCGGCCGACGAGGGCCCCGAGGCCCGCGACTGGACGGCCGCGCTCGCCGAGCAGGCCCGGCTCTACGTCGAGGAGGTCGACGCCGTGGCTCCGTGGCTCCGCGACGGCGTGGGCCTCCCGGCCGGCGTCGCCGCCGACCTCGACGCCTCGACGACGCTCGGCGGCCTCGCCCTCCGCCTCGCCGACGCGCTGGAGACCCTCGCCCCCGG
>JAAXJP010000698.1 GCA_012269805.1 Rubrivirga sp. | reverse complement strand
CTTTTTTTTTCCCCCCCCCCCCCCCCCCCGCCCGGGGCCGGTGGCTGGGGGGGGGGGTTCATGGAGGCGGGGGCGGGCCAGGGCAGAGGTGGGACGCCCCGGCCGTACTCCGCCCGGTGCCCTCCGGGTCCGCCGGGCGGCTAGCGGAGCCGGTCGCGGATCGCCTCGGCCTCGTCGGCGAGCGACCCGAGGCGGCCGTTGTCCGGGTCCGCCTCGGCGAGCGCGCGGAGGATCCGGGCGGCCTCGGCGGCGTGCCTTCGGGCCTCGGCAGGGCGCCCGAGGTCGGGGCCGTCGGGGTCGCCGTAGAGCCGGGCGAGGTGGAGGTGGCCGAAGGCCAGCGTCTGCTGGGCGTTGGCGCTCTGCGGGTCCGCATCGGCGAGCCGCTGGTAGGTCGCGTGGGCCGTTTGGAGTGCGCGCTCGGCCTCTGAGAACCGGCCACGTTCGATGGCGAGGAGGCCGAGCGCCTCGTTCCCGACCCCGGCGTCGCGGATCGCCTCGGCGTCGGCGTCGGGCCGGGCCGCGATGAACTGGCGGAGCGCGTTCGAGCGCCGGAGTGGTCCGACGGCCGCGTCGAGGTCCCCGCGTGACCGGTGGAGGTTCCCCTCGCGCTCGTAGGTGATCCCGTCGAGGCGGAGCGCGAACAGCGACCGCTCAGCCTCAGGGATCGACTCGAGAAGGGCCCGCGCGCGAGCGTATTGAACGAGCGCCGAGTCGGGCCGCCCGGCGTTGGGGAAGTACGGGTGGCCGAGGTAGTCGCCGAGGTTGACGTGGCCGGAGGCGAGCTCGACGCGGTGCGCGGGGTCGTCGGGCGCGAGGCGGACGGCCCGGGCGTAGGCGCCGATCGCGCGGCGGAGGTGGACGAGGGCCGAGTCGGGCGTCGAGGTATGGGCGACGACGACGCCGAGCCCCTTCCAGAGCTGCCCCTCGGTCGAGGCCGCCGCCGCCGCGAGCGAGTCGGGGAGGTCGGGCGGGAGGCCGCGGATGAGGCGAAGGCCCTGGAGGTAGCTCGCCCGCGCATCGGCCGTCCGCCCGAGGTTGTTGCCGATCGGGCTTCCCTCGACGTCGCCGACGCGGCGGTAGGCCCCGGCGAGGTCGATCCGCAGCGCGGGGTCGTCGGCCTGGGTCGAGAGCGCGTCGAGGTACGACTGGGCGCGGTCGACGAGGACCGCCCGGGCGGGCGTGGCGCCGGGCAACCCCGCCACGGCGTCGTGGACGTCGTAGATCATCGCGCGGGCGGCCTCGCGGGCGATGGCGAATCGGGCCTCGGCGCGGTCCCGCTCGGCCCGCAGCTGCAGCGTGTACGCCGCGACCACGACCGCCAGCAGCGCGACGGCCGCGGCCGCCACCCCGATGCCGACCCGGTTCCGGCGCACGAACCGGCCGATGCGGTACCGCGCCGTCGGCGGTCGGGCAGCGACGGGCTCGCCCGCGACGTGCCGCCGGAGGTCGTCGGCGAGGGCGCTGGCCGTCGCGTAGCGGCGCTCGGGCTCGGGCGCCATCGCCTTGAGCACGATCGTATCGAGGTCGCCCCGGAGGCGGCGGGCCCGGTCGCGCCCGGCCACGACCGCGCTCGGGCGGGCGGGTCGAGTCGCGAGCGTCCGCTCGAGCTCGGTCGGGCTCGCGCCGGCCACGTCGTACGGCCGCCGGCCCGCCAGGACCTCGTACAGGACCACGCCGAGCGCGTACACGTCCGTCGCCGTCGTGACGGCCCCGCCGCGGACCTGCTCGGGGGCCGCGTAGGCAGGCGTGAGCGGGCCGGCGCCCGTCCGAGTGGCCTCGACATCGGGGGCGTCGAGCAGCTTGGCGATCCCGAAGTCGAGGACGACCGCGCGTGGCCGTGTGCCCTCTTCCGTCACCAGCAGGTTCGACGGCTTGAGGTCGCGGTGGACCACGAGGTTCTGATGCGCGAACGCGACGGCGTCGCAGACTTGGACGAACACCTCGATCCGGTCCTCGACGCTCGCGCCCTCCGCCCACCCCGTGACCGGCACGCCGCGGACGAGCTCCATCGCCAGGAACGGCCGGCCTTCCGCGTCGACGCCGGCGTCGTAGAGCCGCCCGATCCCGGGGTGCTCGAGCCGGGCCAGCACGGCGCGCTCGGCCAGGAACCGCCGCAGGACGGCCGCGCCGGGCACGCCCGGCCGGAGCATCTTGAGAGCGACCTCCCGTCGGTACGCCCCGTCGACGCGGTGGGCCCGATAGACCGTCCCCATCCCGCCCTCGCCGAGGACGGCGGCGATCCGCCACGGCCCGACCTCACGTCCGACGAGGGCGTCTGCGAGGCCGCCCGCCTCGGGCGGCGTGAGGGCGTCGCCGGCCGTCGCGTGGGCGGCCAAGAGCTCGCGCACCTCGGCACGGAGCGCCTCGTCGTCACACGCCTTGGCAAGGAAGGCGTCGGGGGCGGCGTGGTCGAGCGCGTCCGCGAAGAGGTCGGCGGCGCGGCGGTGGAACTCCGTGGGGGAGGGCAGGGG
>JAAXJP010000429.1 GCA_012269805.1 Rubrivirga sp. | reverse complement strand
AGCGGCGCGTTCACGAACGTGACCGTCGACGGCGTCAAGCTCTCGCCGACCGACGCCGCCAGTCGGTCCGTCGACCTCAGCGCCATCTCGCAGGGCTCGCTGGCCGGCATCGAGCTGTTCAAGGCGCTCCTGCCGAGCCAGGACGGCGACGCCATCGCCGGCTCGGTCAACCTCGTCACGCGCCGCGCGCCCGAGGCCCGCGAGCTCCGCGTCGACGTGCTCGGCGGCTACAACGACCTCGCCGGCGACGCGGCTCAGTACGACGCCGACTTCCGGTACGGTGAGCGGTTCGGCCCACTCGGCGTCCAGCTGTCGGGCAACCTCGAGCGCCGGAACCGGAGCAGCCAGGAGTACGACCCGGCCTTCGACTGCTCGCTCAACGCGTTCACGGCCTGCCAGATCGACGACCTCCAACTCGACTACACCGACGAGATCCGCGAGCGCGCCGGCGGCGGCATCATCCTCGATGTCGGCACGCCGGACGGGGGGTTCGTCAAGCTGAGCAGCCTCTACAACCAGACCTCGCGCGACTTCATCACCTACGGCCGGAACTACCCGACCGACGGCGACCTCATCTTCTACTCGGCCCGCGACCGGGAGCAGACGATCCGCCTGTTCACGAACGCCCTGACTGGGGAGACCTACCTCCCGGCCGGCCTGACGGCCACGTGGGGCGGCTCGTACTCCCGCTCCGAGTCGGACTTCCCGTTCGACTACGAGATCGAGTTCACCGAGCCGTCGGCGACTGACGCCGAGGGCAACCCGATCTCCGGCATGGCCGGTACGCCCGAGGACGTGCGGCGCGGGGAACCCGAGGGCATCATCCCGTACGCGCTCAACAACTTCGACCAGGCGTACCTCTACTCCGCGTTCTTCCGCAACGAGGAGGCCTCGGATGCCGACCTCGCGGCCTACCTCGACCTCGAGCGCGAGTACACGATCGGGAGCGCGCTCCGAGGCGCGATCAAGGTCGGCGGCAAGTACCGCAGCAAGAGCCGGAGCCGCGACCGCTCGGAGGTCTTCTCGCCGTACTACAACACACCGTTCCCCCAATTCGTCCAGCTGGCGGACGGGACGGTCGTGCCGAAGGACTTTCGCGGGACGTCGTTCGAGGACTTCTCCCGGAGCGGCAACCTCGTCATCGCGAGCAACTTCCTCGGCGACGGCGGGAGCGAGGAGATCTTCGGCGACCGGTTCCTGCTGAACCCGGTCCTCGACCGCGACCTCATCCGGGAGTGGTACGACCTCAGCATCAACGGCTCGCGGAACGCGACCGGGTCCGACCTCGAGTACGAGGTGAACCGCGAGCCCGAGGTCGACTTTTACGACATCACGGAGCGCGTCTCGGCCGGGTACGTCATGAGCACGCTCGATCTCGGGCGCCGCGTGACCTGGATCGCCGGGCTCCGCGTCGAGCGCGAGGACAACGACTACGCCAGCCGTTACGCCCCGAACGGCCTCGACGGCGTGCCCGTCCCGACCGGCGCCATCCGGGACACGTCCTCGACCTACGAGCAGACGGTGTGGCTGCCGAACACCCAGATCGCCGTCCGGCCGACCGACTGGCTGACGGTCCGCGCGGCGGCCTACCGCGCCCTCGCCCGGCCCGACTTCAACAACCGGCTCGCCAACACGGTCGCTCGCCGGGCCGGGTTCTTCTTCCCCGGCAACAGCATCGTCATCGGCAACCCGAACCTCCGGACGGCGACGGCTTGGAACTACGAGGCTGGCGTGTCCTTCTTCGGCAACCGCCTCGGGCTGTTCACGGTGTCGGGCTTCTACAAGGAGATCGACGACTACTTCCAGCTGATCAACGGCCTCCGGTACCGCGGCAGCGCCGTCTTCGACAGCCTCGGGATCGCGTATGAGAGCCCGTTCGGCGACAACGCCCAGTTCCAGCTCCGCGTGCCGTACAACCTCGACGAGACCACGACGGTCTACGGCGTCGAGGTGGAGCACCAGACGAACCTGAGCTGGCTGCGCGGTCCGCTCTCGGGCGTCGTGCTCGGCTACAACTTCTCGTTCGTCCGGTCCAACACGTTCGTGCCGCGCGTGCGGATCGAGATCCTCCGCGAGGAGCGGGTGATCGTGCCGGGGCTCCCGCCGGTCATCGTCGAGACGCCGATCTCGGTCCCGTATGAGCAGGAGCAGAAGCTCCAACAGCAGCCCGACTTCTTCGCCAACGTCTCGCTGGGCTACGACTTCCGGTCGTTCTCGGCCCGGCTGTCGGTCTTCCACCAGGACGCCTACACGACGTCGTTCGCGGCCAACACGGAGACCAGCGCCGACGGGCTCCGCAGCGGCTACACCCGCCTCGACCTCGCCTTCAAGCAGGCCATCGGCGACCGGCTCCAGCTCCTCCTCAACGTCAACAACCTGACGGGCGTCGAGGAGAGCGCGCTCTCGGCCTACGCCGGCAGCCTCAACCGGACGCTCGTCAACGACAGCCAGATCTACGGGACCACCGTGGAC
>JAAXJP010000644.1 GCA_012269805.1 Rubrivirga sp. | reverse complement strand
GCGACCACCTCCGAGGTCGGTCATCACCAGCACGCTGGCGGATCGGTCGGCGGCCGGGCTGGGGGGCGGCACGGGCGTGTCAGGTGGCCACCGTCGGCGCACGGGAGAGAGACGCCCACCGACCAAGTCGGGCCACCGAACCAGATTGGGGCGTCCTCTCGCCGCGCGCCGACAGTGGCGACTGCTGATGGACTCGCGCCGACGTGAGGACGCCGGCCTTCGGTGGCGAGGCCATGATGCGCGCCCGAAGCGCCTAAATCAATCACCTTATTCAGGTAACACTTACGAAGGGTTACGAAGTCTTCTCTGTCAGTACCACGCTGGATTGCAGAGGGTTAGCCAGGACTCGACTCGCGCCAAGGAGGAGCTATTGATCTGTGGAATTCACAAACTTGCGCCTCCCCAAGTGCCCGGTTACTCTTCCCTCGACCATTCTCCCACCTCGATGCCCGAGCTCATCACGACCCTGGAGGCCGCTGGCCGGAAGCGCTGCTCTCGCCAGACGATCGTCGACGCGATCGGCCGCGGCGAGATCAACGGGAGCAAGGTCGGCCCCGTCTGGGCCGTCTCCGACGACGCGGCTCTGGCGGCGTGGGAGGTCCGCGAGCTCGGCGGCCGGGTCGCCGAGGGCCCGACCGGCCGGGCCGCGCACCGGCCGCGGGCAGGCGCGTGAGCAGCGCCCCGAAACGGAGGGGGAAGACGGACGAGGTGTTCGCCGTCGAGCTCCCCGACGGGAGCCGGGTCGACCGGGACCACAAGGTCGTCGACGGGGAGCGCGTGCCCGTCGGGAACTGGCGGTGGGTGGTCTACGACCCCGACCGCCGGCCGAAGCGGAAGCGGGTGAACCTCCGGACGAAGGACCAGGCCGCGGCGATGCGGAAGGCGATGGGCTACGCCCGCCGCCGATCGCTCGGGACGTACGACCCCTGGGGGAAGGCCGGCGGCGCCGTCGCGGGCGTCGGGCTGGCCGCGGCCGTCGAGCGGTACCTCGCCGAGAAGTTGGGGTCCTCGGCGCCCTCGACCGTCGCCGAGGACCGCCGGTACCTCGGCAAGCTCCAGCTCGAGCTCCCGGCCGGCGCGCTCGTCGGCCACGTCGGGCAGGACCACGTCGAGGCCGTCGTGAACGCTCGCAAGAAACCTCCGAAGGACGCCGACGGCGTGCGGCGGGGGCCCGGCCCGGAGGCGAGCCCCGAGACGAAGAAGCGGCGCCGGGCGAGCCTCCGGCACTTCCTGGCTTGGTCGGTCGAACGCGGGATGCGGACGGACAACCCGGCCGACGGCGTCCGCCTTCCGAAGATGCCGAACGCCCGGCGCGACCACGTGACCGACGCCGAGGCCGCGGCCATCCTCCGGGCGGCCGCCTCGGCCGAGGTCACTGGCGAGGACGGCTCCGAGCGGCCGGGGTGGGTCGCCGACTGGGTCACGTTCGGGCTCGGGACCGGGCTTCGGCCGGGCGAGCAGCGGGAGCTCCGGTGGAGCGCGGTCCGGCTGGCGGAGCAGTCCGTCGAGGTCGGGAAGGGCCACCGGGTCAAGACGGCCGGGAGCCGCCGGACCGTCCCCGTCCGCGGCGACGCGCTGGCCGTCCTCCAGCGGCTCCACGCCGAGCGGACGACCGAGGCCGACGGGTTCGTGTTCCGAGGGGCGACGGGCGGGAAGGTCGCCGTCGACTACCTCACGAAGCGACTCCAGAAGCTGGCCGAGCGTGCGCGCGTCCACAAGGCCGTGACGGCGTACGCGCTCCGGCACGCCTACGGGACGCGGATGGCCGCGGCCGGCGTCCCGCTCCTCGACCTCGCGCGCCTGATGGGGACGAGCCTCCGGATGATCGAGCGGCACTACGGCCACTACGACCCGGCCCGCGGGGCGTCCCACGTGGAGCGGGTCTTTGGGACGTCACCAACGCCAACCGAGGAGCCTGCGACCGATGGGTGAGTTCCTGATCTCCCTCCTCTCGACCATCCTCGGGGGCTCCATCGTCCTCGTCGTTGGCGTCCGTCTCGCCCTCCGACGCTTCTACACCGAGCGGTGGTGGGAAAGGAAAGCGGAGAACTACATGGAGTTGGTCGAAGCGATCGACCATGTGCTCCAGTGGCTGGAGAAGAACCTCGAGTGCGCCCGGAAGAACGGCCGGGGACTGATCGATGCCTACCCGATGACGACGTACCCGGAGCACGAGAAGTACCGCGAGGGGCTGGCGCGTCTGCGTCGCGCCGCCTCGATCGGCGACTTCCTCCTCTCACGTCATGCGGTGGTGCTCATCGAGTACTTGATCTCGCTGATCGACCGGCCCGGGCAGGGCACGGTCGCCGAGGCATACGAGCACTGGGCGACGGAGACCGGGAGCGTCCTGGAGGGGTTCAAGGTGGCGGCGAAGAGGGACCTCAGCTTGGACGAGCCGCCCCGTCGGCCGCCCTTCATCCACCACCGTCTCCGCCGCAGATTCGGACACACTTCGGACAAGTCCGTTCAGAAACCTG
>JAAXJP010000017.1 GCA_012269805.1 Rubrivirga sp. | reverse complement strand
TGAAGGGCGGCCGGCCGCTCGGGATCGCGCGGAGCGCCACGGACGCCGCCGGCGCTCCCGACCCCTCGCTCGTCGAGTCGCCGTACGCGGGCGCGTCGATGGCGCTGTTCCGGGAGGACCTCGTCGGGCTCCGCGCGCTCGTCACCGGCGGCGGTGGGACCGGCCTCGACGACTACCTCGCGACACTCGGCGCCGAGATCGACGGGCAGCCGCTCGGCGCGGCGCTCCTCGCCCAGATCGACGCGACCGACCGGGCCGCGGCCGCGCTGGGCGACGGATATCAGCAGGCCGTCGCCGACCGGTCGCCGCAGGCCGAGGCGCTCTACGCCGAGACCGGCACGCTTCTCCGCTTGATCAAAACGGACCTCGCCAACTGGCTCGGCGTGAGCATCACGTTCAGCGACAACGACGGGGACTAGGGTGAGCACGGGGTACGAGGGACCGGGTACAGGAGACCTCACACCCGGAGCAACGGCCGAGCGGCCGCCGCCGAGCGGGGCGCGGCGCTCGCCCCCCCCTCTGCGCGCCGGCGACCGTCGTCCACGGGGCGCTCGCGGCTTGGCCGATCGCCTCCGCCATCGGCTGACGGTGCCGACGGACCCGGTCGTGCTCGGCGTGTTCCGCGTCGGGTTCGGGGTCGTGATGGCGGCGAGCGCCGTCCGGTTCCTGCTCCTCGGCTGGGCCGGTCCCCTCTACGCCGACCCGCCTGTCCACTTCTCGTACCCCGGCTTCGGGTGGGTCCGGCCGCTCCCGCTGTGGGCGTTGAATGCGGCCCTCCTGGTCACGGCGGGCTCGGCGCTGGCCTTCGCGTGGGGCCGCGCCGCACGGGGGTGGCTGGCCGTGTTCGTCGTCGCGTTCACCTACGTCGAGCTGATCGACGCGGCGACGTACCTCAACCACTACTACTTCGTGAGCGCCGTCGGCGTGCTGATGTTGGCGCTGCCGATGGGCGCCGCGCTCGTGCCCGGCCGGGCCGACCGCGCCTCGGTGCCGGCGTGGACGGTCGGGGCCCTCCGGCTCCAGGTCGGCCTCGTCTACGTCTTCGCCGGGGTTGCCAAGCTCAACGCCGACTGGTTGATCGCGGCGATGCCGCTCCGGATCTGGCTGCCGGCGCGCGGCGGGCTCCCGGTCGTCGGGCCGATCCTCGACCTCGAGTGGATGCCGTGGGCCTTCGCGTGGGGAGGGGCCCTCTTCGACCTCATGGCCCCGTTCCTCCTCTCGGTCCGTCGCTGGCGGCCATGGGCGTACGCGGCGGCCGTCGCGTTCCACGCGGCGACGTACGCCTTGTTCAACATCGGCGTCTTCCCGTTCGTGATGGTGGCGGCCGCGCTCGTCTTTTTCGAGGCCGACGAGTGGCGGGCGCTGCTCGGTCGGTCCCCCCGCCTCGGTGAGGCGGCCCGGCCCGCGGCGCGGCCGGCGCGGTGGGCGGCGGGCGTCGCCGGCGCGCTGCTCCTCGTCCAGCTCGCGCTCCCGCTGCGGCACTGGCTCTACCCTGGGGACCGGCTCTGGACCGAGGAGGGCTTCCGGTTCGCCTGGCACGTCATGGTGGCCGAGAAGACCGGGACCGCCGAGTTCCTCGTGACCGACCCCGCCAGCGGGCGAACGTGGACGGTCGCCCCGAGCGCCGACCTCACGCCGCTGCAAGAAAAGCAGATGGCGTTCCAGCCCGACCTGCTCTGGCAGTACGCCCAGTACCTAGAGCGCCGGTTCCAGGCCGCGGGCTACGCCGACGTCGAGGTCCGCGCCGAGACGTACGTGAGCGTGAACGGCCGCCCCGGGGCCCCGCTCGTCGACCCCGCGGTCGACCTCACTGCCGCGCCCCGCGGGCTCGGCCCCAAGCCGTGGGTTCTCCGTGACCCGCCCCCGATTCCCTGATGTCGCGAGTTCTCTTCGCCGCGGTAGCGGCCCTTCTGTCCACGGCCTCCGCTAGTGCGCAGACCGCCGCGCTGGTGGGCCGCATCACCGATGCCGAGAGTGGCGGCGGGCTGCCCGGCGCCACCGTCCTCGTCGAGGAGATCCGACGCGGGGCCGCGGCCGACGCCGACGGCCGGTACCAGATCGGCGGGCTCCCGGCCGGCCCAGCCACGCTCGTCGTCTCGGCGGTCGGGTACCGCCCGGTGCGGCAGACGGCGACGCTCGTCGCGGGCGACACGCTCCGGCTCGACCTCGCCATCGGGCCGTCGATCGAGTCGCTCGGCGAGGTCGCCGTCGTGTCGGCCGCGCGACTGGCGGGCGGCTCGCGCGGCGTCGTCGAGGTGCCGGGCGCGGCGACGGTCCTCGAGGGCGAGGCGCTGGAGCGGTTCGCCGACACCGACGTGCTCCGCGTGCTCGCCGAGGTGCCCGGGGTGACGGTGCAGGAGGAGGAGGGGTACGGGCTCCGCCCGAACATCGGCATCCGAGGGACGATCTCGGACCGGTCGTCGGGCATCACGCTCATGGAGGACGGCGTCCTCATCGCGCCCGCGCCGTACGCCGCGCCCGCGGCCTACTACGCCCCACCGGTCGCGCGGATGGACGCGCTCGAGGTGCGGAAGGGGTCGGCCCAGATCGCCTACGGGCCGTACACGACGGGCGGCGCCGTCAACTTCGTCTCGTTCGAGCCCCCGTCGGCCGGCACGCTCGCCCGTGTCGACGTGCGCGGCGGAACGGACCGGGCGCGGACGGCGCTCGTGCGGCTCGGGCGCGGCGGGGTCGGGGTCGGCGAGGCGACGCTCGACGTGCTCGCCGAGGGGCTCTGGGACGGGACCGACGGGTTCAAGCACCTCACGCGCTTCCCGGCCGCCGGCGCCGCCGGGACGCGGCTCGACGGCCCGACCGGGTACGACCTGTGGAGCGCCCACGGCCGCGCGCGCCTCCAGTGGATGGCGCCCGACCAGTCGTTCCACAGCGTCGAGCTCAAGCTGACCGCCGACGGCCAGACCTCCGACGAGACCTACCTCGGCCTCGCCCCCGCCGACTTCGAGGCCGACCCGACGGCCCGCTACGTCTCGACTGCCGCCGACGCGTTCGAGAGCGAGCACGGGCTCGGCCACCTCCGCTACGTCGGCTACGTCGGCGACGGCGTGACGATCACGGCGACGGCCTACGCGACCCGGTTCCGGCGCGACTGGCGCCGCCTCGACGCCATTTCCGACGGCCTCGGCGACGACCTCGACACCGACGGCGACGGCCTCAACGACGCTGACCTCGACGTCCCGATCAACCGGTTCGTCGACGACCCCGTCCTCTTTGCCGACGAGCTCGCGGTCGCGCGCGGCACGGCCGACCCCCGGCTCGCCGACGCGACGCTGACCGTCGTCTCCAACGACCGGCGGTTCGGGGCCGAGGGCCTGGACCTCACCGTCGGCGTCCCGATCGTGCCCGAGCAGTCGTCGGTCCGCGTCGGCCTCCGGCTCCACCAGGACCGCGCCGACCGGATGCAGCGCGGCTACACCTACCGCCTCAACACGGAAGCTCTCGACGCGGGGTGGCTGTTCGACGAGTCGCCGCTCCGGATCGTGGAGCTCGGGGCGCCGGGCGACCGGGGCAACCGGGTCGACCGCGCGCAGGCGGTGGCGGCCTTCGCCGAGGGCGAGGTCGGGATCGGGACGCCGGCGGGGTACCTCACGCTCACGCCCGGCGTGCGCGTCGAGCACGTCCGCCAGCGGCGCGAGGACTACGGGACAGCCGACCCCGACCGGGCCGGGGCTCCGGAAACGCGCGACAATACGGTGACGGCGCTCATCCCGGGCCTCGCCGCGCGGTTCGGCGTGGGACCGGCGCTCGTGTTCGCGGGGCTCCACCGCGGGTTCGCGCCGCCGTCGAGCGAGCCCGGCGTCGAGGCCGAGCGGAGCCTGAACGGCGAACTCGGCCTCCGCCTCCGCACGAACGACCGCCGCGGTCGCTCGCTCGCCGGGCAGGCCGTCGCGTTCCTGACCGACTACGACAACCTCCTCGGGGCCGACTTCGCCTCGTCGGGCGGGACGGGCACGGGCGACCTCTTCAACGGCGGGGCCGCGCGCGTCCTCGGCGCCGAGGCCTCGGTCGACGGCATGTGGGTGGGCCGGCGCGTCCGCGTCCCGGTCCGGCTGGCGTACACCTTCACCGACGCCCGGTTCGAGGAGAGCTTTACGAGCGCGTTCCTCCCGTGGGGCGTCGTCCGCGAGGGCGACCGGCTGCCGTACGTGGCGCCCCACACGCTCGCGCTCGGCGTCGGCGTCGAGACCGACCGGTCGCGGCTCGACCTCCGCGCGGCGTACGCGGCCGCCACGCGCGACCGCGCCGGCCAGGGGCCGATCCCCGAGAGCCAGCGCGTCGACGCCCGGCTCGTCGTCGACCTCGCGGCCGAGACGCCGGTCCCCTTTCTCGATCTCGACGAGCTCCGCGGCGAGGGGGTGCATACCGTCCTCGCCGTCCGCAACCTGCTCGACGCCCGCTACGTGGCGTCGCGCCGCCCGGCCGGCCTCCGCCCCGGCCTCCCCCGGACCGTCCTCATCGGGATCCGGGCCGAGTTCTAGACCACGCCGGGGCTCCGCCCCTGCCGAACCTAGATCAGCACGAGGTACGTCAGCTTCACGACGGCCAGCCGGTCGCGGAGGAGCACGGTCCGACGCGGGTCGAGCGGGTCGTCCTCCCCGACGCCGTACGCCGTGTCGAACACGACGAAGAGGTCGCTGCCCGGCGTGTGAATCCAGTTGAGGCGGACGTTCGCGCGGAGCTGGCGGGAGAAGTTGTCGTACTGGAGCAGCGTCCGCCCGAAGAGCGACCGGCTGAACGCGGTCGAGAGGGAGACCGAGCCGACGGTGGCCGCGAACGGGCCGCCGCCGAGGTCGATCACCGAGTGCTCGACGCCGCCCTCGAGACCGACCCCGGGCGACGGCCGCCAGCCCAGGCCGGCCTCGACCTCGACCCGGGACCCGGAGAAGAACCCGCCGGCCTCGACGCCCACGCCACCGTACAGCGGGCGCCCTTCGTCGGTGTCGGCCCCAGCGAACGCCTGCCAGAACCCGTAGTCGTCGGCCGGGACGGTCTCGCCGTCGCGGATCGTGAACGGCGCCTCGAGACGCTCGAACACGTGGCGGACGCCGACGCCGACCTCGTCGCCGCTTACGAGTTCGCTGAACGTCTCGACCTCGGCCTCCGACGACTGGAGCACGCCGTCGAGGCCCCAGTACGCCGAGAGGTCGACGTCGCCCCCGAGGCGCTGGATGCGGAGCGGCGTCCCCGCCAGCGGCGTGTTGAGGAACGCGCCGCCGCCGAGCCGGCGGTAGTCCCGCCGCCGGACGAACCCGAGCGCGGGGTCGTACGCGCGCCCGACCGACGAGAACACGCCATAGGCGCCGACCCGGTTGGTCGCGAGCTGGGCCGAGACCTGGCCCGCCGCGCTGTTCTCGCCGGCCGTGTCCCAGACCTGGGTGGCCCACCCGCTGACCTCGCTGTTCCGCCCGAACCGGACCACGCCGTCGACGCCGACCGCCGTGTTCCGCCGGAGGTCGTCGGCCAGGTTCGTCACGATCCCGCCGACCGTCGCGCGCGGGAGGACGTCCGCCCGGACGCGAGCGACGGTGTTGTTCGTCGAGGCCCCGCCGAAGATCTCGCCGAGGTCCGGCCCCGTCTCGATGTTGAGGAGGCCGACGGAGAGCGGCCCGACTTGGCCGGTCAGCCGGGCCCCGGCGAGGATCGACTCGTCGAGCCCGATCCGGCGCGAGAAGAACGTCTGGGTCTCGCGGCCCGTCCCGTGCTCGAACAGGCCCGCCCGCTCGAGGAAGAACTCGCGCTGCTCGGGGAAAAACAGGCTGAACCGGGTCAGGTTGATCTGCGCCGCGTCGGCCTCGACCTGCGCGAAGTCGGTGTTGACGGTCGCGTCGAGCGTGAGGCTGGACGTCACGCCCCACTTTACGTCGAGGCCGGCGTCGTAGGTCACCTCGGCGGCCTCGGTCGGCGCGCCGAGGTCGGGACGGGCCTGCTGGGCGCCGGAGATGGCGTAGGGCTTGACCTCGAGGTTCCGCCCGCGGCGGACGCCCCGGATCCCGCGCAGCACGCCGTACTCGGAGACGCGCGCGAGCGCGGCGAACCCCTCCCGGCTGATGGCCGGCCACGAGACCCGCTCGTTTTTGTGCCGGATGCCCCGGTGGAGCATGAGCCCGAACGAGAGGTCGTCGCCGTCGGGGAACCGGAGCTGGCGGAACGGGATCGCCAGCTCGGCCGACCACCCCCCGTCGTCGATCGAGGTCTCCGAGCGGAACACGGCGTCCCACGAGAAGCTCTGGAACGAGAGGTCCTCGTCGGTGATGAGCGCCTCGTCCTGCGTGCCGAGCGCGTTGATCTCGAACAGGTAGGCGTTCCGGCCGTCGCGGTAGGTGTCGAGCCCGATGTAGAGGTGGTCGTCGTCGGCGTTGGGGCCGCCGCGGACGAGGTTGCGGGCCCGGATCAGGCCGGGCTGCCGGTCGCGGTTGCGGAAGGCGAAGTAGAGGTAGTCCTGGTCGTAGGCGATCCGGACCTCGGTGGCCTCGGTGGCCTCGGCGCCGATCTCCGGGAACACCTGCCGGAACGCGGTCACCGGCGCGATGCGGTCCCAGAGCGGCTCGTCGAGCCGGCCGTCGATGCGGGGCGGCGCCTCGGCGTAGACGGCCGTGACCGCCCGGTCGGTCGGGGCCGGGACGGGCGCGGCCGTCTGGGCGCTGGCGGCCGGCGCCCGGACGGTCATGACCGCGGCGAGGATCAGGAAGGCACGGGCGGTCATCGGGGAGGCTGAGGCGGGCTCAAAAGGTAGGATCGGCACCCGACTCAGGGACGCCGACGCGCTCCAGCACGACGGCCGGCTCGACGGCCCGGACGCCGACGACGTCGCCGACGGCGAACGACGCCCGCGCGTCGGTGTGGACGAGGCACTCGATGGGCCCGAGCCCGACGCCGGGGAGCCGGACCCGGTACGTCACGTCGTGCCCCCAATAGTCGCGCGAGAGGACGGTCCCTTCTCTCCCCCCGCCTTCCGCGCTGGCGGTGAGCGCGAGCGCCTCGGGGCGGAGCGAGACCATGACGGTCCCCGACGCGGGCCGGTGAAGCGGGAGGGCCCCGAGCGGCGTCTCGGCCGTCTCCCCCCTGGCCTCGGCAAGCATGAGGTTGGTCCGCCCGAGGAACTGGGCCACGAAGAGGGTCCGCGGCGTTCGGTAGACCGCCTCCGGCGTTCCGACCTGGTCGATCTGGCCGCCCTGCATGACGGCCACACGGTCGGCGAAGGCGAGCGCCTCCTGCTGGTCGTGCGTGACGAGGAGCGCCGTCATCCCCTCCGACCGGACGAGGTCGCGGACGCGTTCGCGGGTCTCGTGGCGGAGCCCGGCGTCGAGGCTGGAGAACGGCTCGTCCAGGAGGAGCAGCCGCGGGCGCGGCGCGACGGCCCGGGCCAGCGCGACGCGCTGCTGCTGGCCGCCCGAGAGCGCGTGGGGGAGCCGGTCTTCCAAGCCCGCCAGCCCGACGAGGCGGACCACCTCGGCGACGCGGTCGCGGCGCTCGACGCGCGAGAGGTGCCGGAGCCCGAAAGCGACGTGCGCCGCGACCGTGAGGTGCGGGAAGAGGGCGTAGTCCTGAAACACGAGCCCGACCCCCCGTTTCTCGGGCGGGACGCGCGGCCCACCATCGGCGTCGAGCGTGCGGCCGGCGAGCGTGACGGTCCCACGGTCCGGCGTCTCCAGGCCCGCCACGCAGCGGAGCGTGGTCGTCTTGCCGCACCCGCTCGGCCCGAGAAGCGCGAACAGCTCCCCCTCCTCCACCCCGAACGACAGCCCGTTGACGACGGGCAGCGCCGACGCCCCGCTAGAGGACGAGAACGACTTCGAGAGGCAGGAGACGGTGAGGAGCGGCACGGGTAGCGGGGGCGGCCGGTCAGTTACGCACGGCCTGGGCCCCGATTCGACAGGAACCCAAGGATTCGGACGTCGCCAGGACGGGTCAGCCGATGTCGGGCCAGCGCGTCCAGGACGAGGCCGGCGTCCGAACGGCGTGCTGCTTGCCGACGTGCGTCGCCGCGCCCTCGACGGCGTCGGGGAAGAAGAACACGGCGCCCAGCACCAGTTCGCCGGAGGGTACGCCCACAGCCGCCAGCCCGGGCGCCGTCGCGAGCCAGCCCCCGCTCGACCAGTACGACGCGACGCCCCGCGCCGTCGCGGCGACGAGCACGTTCTGGATCATCGCGCCGGCCGCCGCGATCAGCTCCATGTTCCGCAGCGAGGGTTCGAAGCGGAGGTCCGGGACGGGCTCCGACGCCCCCTCCGGCACCCACGTGACGACCACGAGCGCGTCGGCGGCCGCGAGCATCATGGGCACCTTCCCCCCCACCCCGGCCGCGAGCGCGCGCTCGCGGAGCGCGCGGCAGGCCGAGGCGTCGTGGGCGTAGCAGCGCCACGGCTCGGGCACCCCGGACGGTGCGGGCTTGTGAAACGGGGCGAGGCCGGCGACGGCGAGGACCTCCTCGACAGTCGCGCGGGAGAGCGCGCCCACGGTCGGGGCGGGCTCCGCCGCGGTCATCTTGAGCGTCCGGCGCTCGCGGATCGCGCGGTCGACAGGATCGGACGGCGACATGGAAGCGGGTGAGGGAGGGCGGTGGACGATCCGGACGGTGCGGGCCCCTACCGCTCGCGGAGGGCGAGCGCGACGAGCGGCGTCGAGACGGCGACGAGGGCGAGCGCGTACGGGGCGGCGACGGCGAACAGCGACTCGCCGGCCGCTGCCCACGACCGGAGCGCGAGCGACTCGAACCCGAGTGGTGACAGGAGGAACGCGATGGGCAGTTCCTTGATGGCCGAGAGGAACACGAGGGCGACCGAGACGCCGAGCCCACGCCGGAGCGTGGGGAGGGTCGCCTCGGCGAAGGCGCGGAGCGGGCCGCGCCCGAGCGTCCGCGCGGCCTCCTCGGCCCGCGCCGAGGCCTGGTACAGCGCCGTGCGGACCGGCCCGAGCGCTTCGGCCAGAAAGTGCAGCGCGTAGGCCGCCACGAGCAGCCCGAGCGTCTGGTACGCCCAGGGGAGCACGCGGATCGAGACGAACACGAACGCGAGCGCGAAGGCGAGCGGGGGCGTCGCGTAGCCGAGGTACGCCACGCGCTCGGCCAGGGCCGTCCGCCGCGACGGCCTCCGCACGCTCAGCACGCCGACGGGCACCGCCAGCGCGGCGGCTACGAGCGCGGCCGGGAGCGCGGCCGAAACCGAGTCGCCGAGCGCCGTCGCGAGGTCGCCCACGACGTCGGGCTCCAGGCCGCGCCCGAGCCAGAACAGCGACGCCCCGACGGGCACGCCGACTGAGAGCAGGGCCAGTGCGCCCGCGCCGAGCGCGCTCGGCCACCGCCAGGCTCCGAGCCCGACGACCGGCTGGCGGCGGGCGGCGCCGGCCCCGACGCGCGCGAACCGGCGCCCGCGGAGAAGCCGGGCCTCGCCCCAGAGGAGCGCGCCCGTCAGGGCGAGGAGCAGGAGCGCGAGGGCGGCCGCGTAGACCCGGTCGTAGGCCGCCGTGTACTGGAGGTAGATCGCGAAGCTGAACGTCTCGAACCGCATCAGCGAGACCACGCCGAAGTCGCCGAGCACGTGGAGCCCGACGAGCAGCCCGCCCGCGAGGAGCGCCGGCCGGAGCTGCGGGAGGACAACGGTCCGGGCCCGCTGCCACGGAGAGGCGCCGAGCGTCCGCGCGGCCTCGTCGAGCGACGGGTCGAGGCCGAGGAGCGCCGCCCGGAGCCCGAGGAAGAGGTACGGGAAGAGCGTGAGCGTGAGCGCCAGCCACGCGCCGACCGCCCCGCCCGGCCGCGGCACGGCGAACCCGGTCAGCTCGGCGACCAGCCCGGCCGGGCCGGTCGCGGCGAGAAGCGCGTACGCCATCACGTAGCCCGGCACCGCGAGGGGGAGCGCGCCCAGGACGGTGACCAGCCGCCGCGCCGGTAGGTCGGTGCGGGCCACGAGCCACGCGAGCGGGAGCGCCAGCGACACCGTCGAGGCGAGGACGGCCGCCGTCAGCCCGACCGTGTTGCCCGCCAGCCGGAGCGTCCGCGCGCGGAGCACGAGGTCGGCGAGCGTGGCGGGGTCCGCCGAGAGCGCCCGCGCGGCGAGGTAGCCGAGCGGGACGAGCACGCCCAGCGCGACGGCCCCGACCGGGCCCCAC
>JAAXJP010000352.1 GCA_012269805.1 Rubrivirga sp. | reverse complement strand
CACGTGCACCGAGCCGTCGGACGGGGCGGGCCGGACGACCGGGGCGAACGTCGAGGCGTGCGACCGGAGCCAAGCCTCGACGCGGGGGGCGGACGGGGAGGGCGGCCACCCGCAGGCAGCCCGGAACGTGGCGTGCGCCAGGCCACGCGGGACGGCCGCCAGCCGCTCGAGGAGCGCCCACGCGGCCCGCTCGCTCACGGTCAGGTACGCATCGCCCGGCTCCTCCCGGCTCTGCGCGGCCGACATGCTCACGCTGATCGCCAGCCGGGCCTCGATCAGCGGGAGCAGGACGGCCACCTCCCCCTCGTAGAGGGGGAACGCGTCGTGGTACCCGCCGACGAGGGCGGCCGCGGCCGCCAGCGGGTCCGCGGTGTCCATCATCGCGTAGGCGGCCGCGACGGCCACCTCGGCGACCACCGCCGAGTGCACCACGTCCCCAAAATCGATCAGGCCGACGACCTGGCGGTCGGCCGTGACGGGCGGGCTCACGAGCACGTTGTGGTCGTTGGCGTCGCCGTGCACGACGCCCCGCCGGAGCCCTCCCAGCCGGGGCGCGACGTCCCCCTCAAATCGGTCGACCACCCCCTCGACCAGGTGCCGCCGCGCCGGATCGAGAAGGCCGAGCCGGGGGCGGACCGTCTCGGGGGTCCGCTGCACGTCCCACGGGAGGTCGCGGTGCGCCCCGGGGTGGTCGAACCCCTCGAGGGCCTCGCTCACGGCCCCGAGGACCCCCCCGAGGTCACGGAGGAGGCCGGGCGTACGCGGGGTGACGCCGGCGAGGGGGGCCCCCGCCAGGTACGGGAGGAGGCGGACGAGGTGGGACTGCCCGCCCGCCCCCGGGACAGTGACGACCTCCTCGCCGGACCGGCTCGGGACCACCCGGGGGACGGGGACGCCCCGCTCGGACAGCCGCCGCATCACGGCGCCCTGCGCGTCGAGGACGGCCCGGTCCTCCCCGGCCCGGGCCACCTTCAAGACGTACACGGCGCCGTCGGCCGTCGTCAGGCGGACGTTCTGGTCCCGGTCGCTGGGGAGGGGACGGAGCGTGCCGGCGAGCCCGTAGTGCTCCCGCACCAGGGCCTGCACGTCGGTCTCGGTCAGCCGCGGGCGCTGCGCGGCGACGGTGGGGGAGGGGGTCTCCATCGGGGACTCTATCGGAAACGGGCTATGCCGCCCGGTCGGCTGAGGCGAGGTCCGTCGTCGAAGCGCGGACCACCACCTCGGCGTCGAGGGTCACCTTCTCGAGGGGCGGGGGCTCCTCGGCCTCGAGGTGCCGGATGAGGATCTCGGCCGCCGCCGCGCCCATCTCCTCCTTCGGGATGCGGACGGACGTCAGGGGGGTGCCCAGGTAGTCCATCAGAGGGAGGTCGTCGCACCCGACCACCGACACGTCGTCGGGCACGCGGAGGCCGAGCTCGCGGAGCGCCCGGAGGAGCCCGATCGCCACGAGGTCGTTGTAGCAGGTGACCGCCGTGGGGCGGTCGGCCCCGCACGCCCGGAAATAGGCGAGCCCCGTCTCGTACCCGTCCTCCATGTGCGCGCCGGTCGGCACGATGAACTCGTCCCGGAAGACCAGGCTCGACTCGCTAAACCCCCGCCGGACCCCCTCGACCCGCTCCTGGCTGTGGGCGGAGTAGGGGGGGCCCGCGAAGTGGACGATGTGCGAGTGCCCCCGCTCGATCAGGTGCCCCACCGCGTCGCGCGCGGCCAGGACGTTGTCGATGTCGACGATGTGGGACTGGATGCCCCGGATCCGCTCCAGGAGAACGAACGGGATGTTCCGGCGCTTCAACTCGAACAGGTGCGTGACGTCGGCCTCCTCGCCCAGGGCCGGCGTGATGATGAGCCCGCTGACGTCCTTCGCGGCCATCGCCTCCACCACCCGGTGCTCCGCCTCGGACGACCCCTCGGAGCTGGCCACGAGGAGCACGTACCCGCGGGGCCCCGCCACCCGCCGCACGCCGGCGATGACGCCGGCGTAGTAGGGGTTGTCGTCCTCCTTGATCACCAGCCCGATCGTCCGGTCGCCGTCGCCCTGGAGCAGGTGTTGGGCAGAGGCCCGGGGGCGGTAGTTCATGGCCTTGATCACGTCCCGCACCCTCTTCCGCGTCGCGTCGCTCACGCTGCTCTTGTCGTTGAGGACGGCCGAGACCGTGCCCTTCGACACGCCCGCCCGTTCGGCCACGTCGGCGATGGTGGGGTTGTGTCCCATGAGGAGAGGGGGGGCTTGAACCGGTTCAGGAAAGCGGACCGGGAGGATAGCCTCGCCCCATTTCGTCCGGCAAACGAGCCAGTCTGGCATTTCGGTAGTATATCAGTAGGGTCAGCGACCGCCGGCCCCTCCGAATGACGGAGCCCTGAGCGTCCGGACCCGAGGTAGCGACGGCTGCCGGTCCCGACGTTGACGGGAATGTAAAGTCGACCTAAAAATTGAACTGGTTAAAATGAAACCGATCCGGTTCCACCCCGCCTCTGCTCCCCCCATGCC
>JAAXJP010000443.1 GCA_012269805.1 Rubrivirga sp. | reverse complement strand
AGCATGGACTCCGGCGACGGCTCCCCCATCTCCCTCCCCGTCCTCTCGGCCGAGCTCATGGCCGACGTCATGGACGGGCCGAAGCGGACGACGAGCCTCTACGGCCGACGTACGCCCCTCGCCCGCCCCGACGCCCAGATCGAGGCGCTCGACGGCGTCGACCTCGAGGCGGGCCCGAGCGGGACCGGGAGCTTCCACCGCGACCTTGTCGCCAGTGGGTGGGAGCAGGGCCTCACGCCGGCGCCGCTCGAGGTCTTCCAGATCAACGTCGGCAAGCTGTGCAACATGACGTGCCGGCACTGCCACGTCGACTCCGGGCCGGACCGGACCGAGGAGAACATGGACCGGACGGCCGTCGAGGCGTGCCTCGCGGCCATCGACCACATCCAGGCTCACCCCGACGGCGGGAGCCTCCACACGGTCGACCTCACGGGCGGCGCGCCGGAGCTCAACCCGCACTTCGAGTACCTGGTGGAGGAGTGCGTGGCCCGTGGGCTCCACGTCATCGACCGGTGCAACCTCACGATCCTGACGGTCCGCCGCTACCGGCACCTCGCGCAGTGGATGGCCGAGCGCGGCGTCGAGGTGGCCTGCTCGCTCCCCCACTACCGGAAGCTCGGGACCGACGCCCAGCGCGGCGACGGGACCTACGACAAGTCGATCCGGGCCCTCCGCGCGCTCAACGAGGCCGGCTATGGCCAGGGCGACCCCGCGAAGGTCCTCACGCTCGTGACGAACCCGACGGGCAGCTTCCTCGCCGGTAGCCAGGCGTCGCTCGAGGTCGAATGGAAGGAGGCGCTGGAGCGGAACCACGGCGTCCAGTTCGACCGGCTCCTCGCGCTCAACAACATGCCGATGAGCCGCTACCTCGAGTGGCTCCTCGAGAAGGGCCAGCTCGGCGCGTACATGGACCGGCTCCTGGCCGCGTTCAACCCCGCGGCCATCGACGGGCTCATGTGCCGGAACACGGTCTCGGTCGGGTGGGACGGGAAGGTCTACGACTGCGACTTCAACCAGCAGCTCGAGATGGACGCGGCCGTCCCGTTCGGCCACGTGGCCGACTTCGACCTCGACGCGTGGCAGGCGCGGATGGTCCGGACGGAGCGGCACTGCTACGGGTGCACGGCGGGCGCCGGCTCGTCGTGCGGCGGCGCGACGGCCGCGGAGGCGGTCGCGGCCGGACCCCCCCCCCGGCCGGCGGCCCCCGGCCGGCGCGGCGCCGCGGCGGGCGGGGCTGGGGGCTTCCCGGAGGTCGGCGCGGCGGCGACCTCCGGCGCGGGTGGGCCGTATGAAGCGGAACCGACTCCACCCCGCCATGCTCACCCGCAAGCAACGCTGGATCGCCGTCTCCGGCCTCTCCGCGGCCGCCGCCGCCTTCGCCACCCGCTCGCTCCTTCGCAGGAGTTGGCACGGCGTCACCGGCGAGGACCCGCCCTTGAACCCCGCCGACTCCGGCACGGCCTGGACCGAGGCCGTCGTCTGGACGATCGCCGCGAGCGTCGTCGCCGGCCTCTCGCGTCTCACCGCGCGTCGCGCCGCCGCCCACGCCCTCGGCGGCCCGGTGCCCGACGACAAGTTCGAGTAGCGGCCCCGACCGCTCCGGCTCTAGGATCCCGTGAAGAGACCATACGGCGGCTCCGAGTAACGGAGGCGTTACCGGGCCCGCCCCCTTTTTCCTTACGTTAGCCACGGTTTTCCCCACCCCATCACATGACCCTTCGCTCCTCTCTCTCCCGCCTCGGCGGGCTCGCTCTCGCGCTCCTCCTAGCGGCCAGTGCCGCCAGCGCGCAGACGCCGATCCTCATCTCCGAGTTCGAGCCGAACCCGCCGGGCTCTGACCCCAGTACCGTTTCGGTCGAAGTGTCGGGTCCCTCTGGTGACTCCTTCGCCGGGTGGCTCGTAAGCCTCGAAAACGACGGGGTCGACGGCCGTGCGGACCGGGTCTCTCAGATCTCTGGCACGTTCGACGCCAATGGCCTCCTGGTCGTAGAGATTCCCGATCTCGAGAACCCCACGTTCACGCTCGTCCTCTCGAGCCAGTTCAACGGCAGCCAAGGCGACGATCTCGACGCCGACGACGACGGAGCGATCGACGACCCGACGGGCACGTTCGGGACGATCTACGATGCCATCGGCGTCTCGGACGCCGAGGGCGACGACGCCACGCTGTACAGTGCGCAGCTCGGCGGCGTGGACGTCCTCTACAACGGGGTCTTTGAACCGCTCCTCGTCTTCCGCGACGCGAGCACCGGCGACGTCTACCAAGTGGTGACGGCGGACTTTGGTGAGCCGACCGAGCGGGAGGTGGTCTACACCGCTTCCGCCGTGGAAGTCGACGTCAACGAGTTCAGTTCCGACCCGACCCAGCCGACGTTCGGCGTCATCAACCCGACCCGGGGGAACCCGCCGCCGCGCGTCCTCTCCGTCGACCCGGAGGACGGGGCGACCGACGTGCCCGCCGGCACGGACGTCACGCTCGTGTTCTCGG
>JAAXJP010000652.1 GCA_012269805.1 Rubrivirga sp. | reverse complement strand
ACTGGAAGGTCCGGAAGAACAAGCTGAAGGGCTACTCCGGCGAGCGCGGCCACAAGGTGCTCCACTTCAAGGAGGCCTTCCACGGGCGGAGCGGCTACACGATGTCGCTCACGAACACCGACCCGAACAAGGTCGCGCACTACCCGAAGTTCGACTGGCCCCGTATTTCGAACCCCAAGATCCGCGGCGGCGGCCTCGCGCTCCTCGACGCCGCCCTCGCTCAGGCCAAGCAGGCCTTCCTCGACCACCCCGACGAGATCGCGGCCATCATCATCGAGCCGATCCAGGGCGAGGGCGGCGACAACCACTTTCGCCCGGCGTTCCTCCAGGCGCTCCGCCACCTCGCCGACGAGGAGGAGGCGCTGCTCGTGTTCGACGAGGTCCAGACGGGCGTCGGCCTGACGGGCGCGTTCTGGGCGTGGCAGAGCCTCGGCGTCACGCCCGACGTGATCGCCTTCGGCAAGAAGACCCAGGTCTGCGGCATCCTCGCCGGCCCGCGCGTCGACGAGGTCGACGACAACGTGTTCCAGAAGTCGAGCCGGATCAACTCGACGTGGGGCGGCAACCTCGTCGACATGGTCCGCTTCGACCGGATCCTCGAGGTCATTGAGGCCGAGGACCTCGTCGGCAACGTGCAGCGGCAGGGCGCGCACCTCATGGACAAGCTGGCCGACATGGAGGCCAAGTTCGAGGGCGTGACCGACGCGCGCGGCCGGGGCCTCTTCTGCGCCTTCGACCTGCCCGACACGGAGACCCGCAACGCCGTCCGCCAGGCGGCCTACGACGACGGGCTGATGGCGCTCGGGTGCGGCCCGCGCTCGATCCGCTTCCGCCCGGCCCTCACGATCACCCAGGCCGACCTCGACGAGGGACTGGGCATCCTCGAGGGCGCCCTCGAGAAGGTCCTCGACGCCTAGCGCGCACTCCGCCCGCCTCGGCGGCTCCGCCCGGAGCGCGGCCGAGGCGGGCGGGGACGGCGCGCTCCGCCTCACTCATCGTCACGGTCCTTGAAGGCGGCCCAGGCGAAAAAGCCGACGAGGAAAAACGAGGCGATCCCGAGGAGGACGTAGAGGACGGCGCCGAACGACATAGCGGTGTGGGAGGGGGATCGGTGTACGGCCCCCTCCCCGCGGCGCTCCCGGTCCACCCGGCGTCAGGAGGCCCCGCAGGCGGCCTAGCTCTCGTCGGGCACCGGGTCCTCGTCCTCGTCGAGGTAGGGGACGCGGGGCGGCGCGGCCGCCTCGCGCGCCTCGGTGTCGTACGTGCACTCCGCCGCGAGCACGTGGACGCGCAGGCCGATGAGCGAGACCGGCTCGCCCCGCCGCGCCGAGTCCATGGACGAGTACGCCAGCTCCGACGGGTCGACGACCGTCACCGTCCCGCTGCCGATCACCTCGAACGTGTTGTCCGGCATGAGGATGAGTGCCGTGTCTTCATCGATTCCGACACCCGTGGCGAACGGGTTGTACGAGACCGCCGTGAGGAGCCGGCCGAGGCGGTCGCGCTGGCGGAAGTGCTGGTCGATCACGAGCCGGTTCGTGAGCCCCATGCCGGGCGCGAGCGTGACCTTCTCGGTCGTCGGGGTGGGGCCGGTCGCGCCGGAGGCGATCATGTGCTCGGGCATCACGGCCGCGCCGGCCGAGGTCCCCGCGACGACGGTGCCCGCCGCGTTCTGCCGGCGGATGGCCTGCGCCAGTTCGGTGCCGCCGAGGATGGTCGAGAGGCGGAGCTGGTTGCCGCCCGTCATGAAGATGCCCGTCGCCCGCTCGACGGTCTCGACGGCGGCCGGAACGCGCGCGTGCTCGCGCTCGGTGATCTCGAGCACGTCGACGTGGGCCGCGCCGAGGTCGCGGAACAGCCTCGCGTACCGGTCGCCGGTGTCGGGCAGCTCGGAGGCGGTTGGGATGACGGCGATGTGGGCGTCGGCGCCGCCGGCGAGGGCGAGCACGCGGCTCAGGATGTCGCGCGTCCCGGTCTTCGCCTCGGCGCCGCCGATGGGGATGAGGGGGCCGCGAGGCGTGTCGGTGTCAGGGGAGGGCATTCAGCCAGAAAAGTCAGTCGGGAGTCTCGAACGTGCCCCGGACGACCGGGCGACCGTCACGGACGTGCCACCGGCCGCGCGCCATCACGTCCGTCGGCCGGCCGTCGTCGCCCAGGACGACGAGGTCAGCGTCGGCGCCTTCCTCCACGCGCCCTTTGTCGGGGAGGCGGAGGTACGTCGCGGGCGTCGCGGTAAACGGCGGGAGCGCGTCCTCGAGCGGGACGCCCCGCGCGAGGAGGTCGGCCAGCAGGTCGGCAAGGGCGCCGGACGTCGCGAAGTCCATCCGCACGAGCTCGCCGTCGCGGAAGTGCGGGAGGCAGCCGCCGCCGTCGGACGAGACCGTGACCCGCCCGAGGTGGCCCGCCTCGATGGCCCGCTCGACGGCCTAGGCCGCCACCACCGCATCACCAGAGGCGCACCCCGGGGGGTAGGCGGTCACGTCGAGCGTCA